>JAICUS010000065.1 GCA_025935735.1 Solirubrobacteraceae bacterium
GCCGAGCGCTTCCGGCTCGTCCGCTACGACACGCGCGGCCACGGCGGCTCGCCGGTGCCCGACGGCCCCTACTCGATCGACCATGTCGGCCAGGACGCGCTCGCGCTGCTCGACCACCTGGAGATCGAGCGCGCGCACTGGGTCGGGCTGTCGCTGGGCGGCATGACCGGCATGTGGCTGGCGATCAACGCGCCCGAGCGGCTCGACCGGCTCGTCCTGCTGTGCACTTCGGCGCAGCTCGGGCCGGCCGAGACATGGCGCGAACGCGCCGAGACCGTCCGCGCCCAGGGCACCGAGGCGGTGGCCGACGCGGGCGTCGGGCGCTGGCTGACCGAGCGCTTCCGCGCGGAGAACCCCGGCACCGCGACGTGGCTGCGCGACATGATCGCCGCCACGCCGGATTTCGGCTACGCCGCGTGCTGTGCTGTGATCGAGCACATGGACCTCACGCCCGGGCTGGCCGGCATCTCCGCCCCGACGCTGGTGATCGCCGGCGCGCAGGATCCCGCGACGCCGCCGGAGCACGGCGAGCGGATCGCCGCCGCCGTCGACGGCGCCCGGCTGGAGGTGCTCGACCCCGCCGCGCACCTGGCCAACGTCGAGCAGCCGGAGGCGGTGACCCGCCTCATCCTCGAGCACCTGGAGGCGTGATGGGAGACGACCGCTACGAGGCCGGCATGCAGGTGCGCCGCGAGGTGCTGGGCGACGCGCACGTCGACCGGGCGACGGCGAACGCCACCGAGTTCAGCCGGCCGTTCCAGGAGTTCATCACCCGCGCCGCCTGGGGCGAGGTGTGGACCCGGCCCGGCCTGGACCGCCGCACCCGCAGCGTCATCACGCTCTCCGTGCTCACCGCGCTGCGGGCCGAGAACGAGATCCCGATGCACGTCCGCGCGGCGATCACCAACGGGCTGACGCCGGAGGAGATCCGCGAGGTGCTCATCCACACCGCGGTCTACGCCGGCGTGCCGGCCGCCAACAGCGCGATCGCGCTCGCCCAGAAGACGCTCGACGAGCTGTGAGCGAGCGCCCCGACCACTTCGTGCAGTCGCTCGAGCGCGGGCTGATGGTGATCCGCGCGTTCGGCGAGGACGCGCCGGAGATGACGCTCTCCGAGGTGGCGGCGAAGACGGACCTCACCCGCGCCGCCGCCCGGCGCTTCCTGCTCACGCTGACCGACCTCGGCTACGTGCGCACCGACGGCCGGCGCTTCGCGCTCAGCCCGCGCGTGCTCGAGCTCGGCTATGCCTACCTGTCCAGCCTCAGCCTGCCGGAGATCGCCGAGCCGCACCTCGAGCGGCTCGTGGCCGAGGTGCGCGAGTCCTCCTCGGTGTCCGTGCTCGACGGCGACGACATCGTCTACGTCGCCCGCGTGCCCACCTCGCGGATCATGCGCGTGGCCATCAACGTCGGCACGCGCTTCCCCGCCCACGCCACGTCGATGGGCCGCGTCCAGCTCGCCGCGCTGCCGGACGGCGAGCTCGACGCCTACCTGGCCCGCGCCGAGCTGCGGCCGCTGACCAGCCGCACGCTGACCGCGCCGGACGCCCTGCGGGCCGAGCTCGCCCGCATCCGCGCGCAGGGCTGGGCGCTGGTCGACCAGGAGCTCGAGGAGGGGCTGCGCTCGGTCGCGGCGCCGATCCGCGACCGCACCGGCCGGGTGCTGGCCGCCGTCAACGTCTCCGCCCATGCCAGCCGGGCCAGCCGCGACACCGTGCGCAAGGCGCTGCTGCCGCCGCTGCTGGCCACCGCGGAGCGCATCGAGGCCGACCTGCGGGCCGCCGGACCCACCCCGCTGGCGGCAGGGGCGCGCCTATCATGAGACGCGATGTGGGCCGAGCACGCCACCGCCCAGCTGACCGCCGCCGGGCATAGGCGCGGCGGCGCACGCGAGGCCGTCATCGACCTGCTCGACAGCCAGAGCTGCGCGCTGACCGCGCTGGAGATCGAGGACGCGCTGCGCGCCGGCCGGCGCGTGGGCCGGGCCTCGGTGTACCGCGTGCTGGACGAGCTGGAGTCGCTCGGGCTGGTCAGCCGGGTCGACGTGGGCGACGGCGTCGCCCGCTACGAGCCGCACGGCCCCGAGCACCACCACCATCTGGTGTGCGACGGCTGCGGGCGGCTGGAGCCGTTCCAGGACGACGCGCTCGAGCAGGCGATCCACCGGCTGGCCGACCGCGTGTCCTTCGACGTCGCCGACCACGACGTCACCCTGCACGGCAGCTGCGAGCGCTGCCGCGCCGATCTGTAGAGACATCGAGGGCCCCGCTCTCGCGGGGCCCTCGGCGTACCCTCCGGCGATTTCGACGCGGCGCCGGCGCCGCAGACCCTGTGTGGCTCAGCTCCCGCCGGGGCGGGCGCGCTTGAAGTGCAGGACGGCCAGCTCGGTGGGGAAGCGGTCGGCCTCCCCGCCGCGGCCGGCGCTCTCGGAGGCGATCTGCAGCGCCTGCTCCTGCGTCTTGGCGAGCAGCTTGTTGAGCTTCTTCCAGCCGCGCTCGTCGAGCTCCAGCGGCATCCGGTTCACCACGACCTCGGGGTCGTCCAGCGTGCCGGCGTCGGCGGCCTGGCCCAGGTCGTCGACGACGCCCTGGATGGTCTCGCCGGCCAGCTCGCGCCGCAGGCCCGCGGGCAGCGTGCGCCACTGGTCCTCGTCGAGCTGCGGCCGCGCGGTCGCCTTGTAGAAGTGCTGCAGGGCGCCGCGCCGCGGCTCCGTGCGCACGAGCTCCACGCAGTCGTAGTCGCGCAGCATCCGCACGTGGTAGGACACGACCCCCAGAGGAGCGCCGAGCTCCACGGCCAGGTCACCCGGGCTGGCCACCCGCTCGCCGAGACGCTGCAGGATCCGGGCGCGCAGCGGATGCGCCAGTGCCTTGGCGATCCGGGCTTCCGAGGTCTCCCCCGGTGGTCTACTCCGGTGATTACCGGATGAGGTTGTCGTAATAGTGGGCATGGTCGGATCACAGCCTACTCGTCAGCGGTGTGACAATGTGTTAGGACCCGCCCAACTGAGCGTCTACGCGCCAATTGTGTCACAAAGACGGCTTCGGCGTCAGATTTGGGTGTCCGAATCTCGCCATAGGCCGGTGGAGAGAGCTTGCGCAGATGCGCCGACTCTGATCTGATGACCCCGACCCAGACACGGTCGGCAACCCTCGCGGACCCCCCGAACGAGCGACCATCCGCCGACCCCCGCTCGTCCTGACCAGACAGCCACGACGGCTGAAAGAGCGGTTCTGGGACGCGGGGGCGGGCCGGCTCTGCCGGCCCGCCCCAGAGCGTCAGAGGAACGCGGACAGCGGCGAGACGTGCCGCCTGTCCAGCCCGCGCTGGATGCGCGAGAGCCAGACCGGCCGGGCGTGCCCGGCGTTCGCGCGGGCGCCCTTGACCACGAGCGTGACCGTGCGCCGCGTGGTGACGTAGCGCGTGCGCTTGCGCAGCGTGCGGTCGAGCTTCGCCGCCCGCACCGCGGCGCGCAGCTTGCGGCCGTCCGCGCGCCTGACGCGGATGCGCACGTCGCGGTCGGGGTTCGCCGCGACGCGGACCGCGGCCGCCGGATGGCGGACCACCGCGCGCAGCTTCGCCGCGGGGACCGCCGCTGTCGCGGGCGTCACCGCCGCCGCCACCGGCGCCGCCTTAGCCGTCTGAGGCGACGGCTCGGCCGGCGGGATGTCGGCCCCCTTCGGGTACAGCGCGGCGTTGAGCACGAGCCGCTCGTCCTCCTCCTTCCAGGCCCGGAAGAAGGGGTTGTAGCCCAGCGCCACGACGTGGCCCGAGCCGTACGGCGTGTCCACCGCCGCCGGCCGGCCCGCGAGCCCGGCGGCCTGGACCTGGTAGCCGTACTTGCCGGGGTCGGCCGCCGTGCCGGCGTCATAGGACTCGACGACGCGGCCGGCGCCGACGCTGTTCGGGTCGAACACCGCGTTGGCGCTCGAGTCGCGATAGATCCAGCCGCCCAGGTCGAAGCCCCAGGCGACGGGGTTGGTCGTGTCGAAGTCGCCGTCGAACGTCGAGCCCGGCGTCGTCAGGTCCTCGATCGGCTGCGGGTCGGGCGCCAGCGTCTCCATCCCGAGGCTGCGGACCGGCGTCTGCGAGCTGTTGTTCGTCCCGACGTAGATCCCGCCCCCACTGACGAACGAGCGCAGCCCGAGGCCGGCGGCGTTGGGCACGAACACGCTGCCCTGGACGGCGCCGACGTTGATGTTGCCGTTCTGGCTCGTCGAGCCGGGGTTGATGAACGCGGTGAAGTGCTCGTTCACCAGCCGGTTGTTGGTCAGGTCGGTGGACGTCACCGGGCTGATCAGGCTCAGCGGGATCCGGTCCTTGACGCCCAGCGTGAACAGGGCCTCGCAGAACGAGCCGGAGCCGCTGCTCGCCGCGCAGTGCGCGTTCGCGCCCGCGTTGCCGCGGTAGATCGGGTCCGGCGGAACCGTCGCGGTGCCCGTGTAGAGGCCGATCTTCGGCACGGCCATCTGACGGTGCGCCACCGGGTAGCCGGCCAGCCCCGTCACCGGCGTGTTGCGGGCCGTCGCCAGCGCGCCCAGGTCGGCCCCGCTGGCCGCCAGCGACGCGCCGTCGACGAGCGCCGCGCCGGTGAAGAACCGGGTGCCGCTCGCCGTGAACGCGGTCGTGCCGCGGTAGACGTTGACGCCCTTGGCGAGCAGGTCGGCCACCAGGCCGAGGCCCTGCATCGAGTCGGTGTTGAACGCGTAGACGGCCGAGCCGTTGCTCGGCACGCTGCCGAACGACGCCCCGTGGAGCTCGGTCAGCGGCGCGGTCGCGGGCAGCGGCGCCTTGAGGTAGCCGGAACCGGCCAGGCCCCGCTGCAGCGGGTACGACCAGGTGACGACGTCGTAGTAGTAGTTGTACGGGATGAAGGGGTTCTCCTCGAGCAGGGCCTCGATCCAGTGCTTGGTGCCCTGCGCGAGCGGGATCCACAGCGTCCCGGCCGGCAGCGTCTGCGGCGCGGCCGAGACCGGCTTGCCGAACTCCTCGTAGCCGTTGACCGTCGCCGGCGCGTCGAGCTTGAACACGCGCACGCCGGTGTTCTGCAGCAGCGTCAGCAGCGACGCCGTGTCGCCCACGTGCTGGCCGGGCGGGAAGACGAACCCGCACAGCTGCTGCCCGATCGGCACGACGTTCGCGATCGTGTCGTGCAGCGGGCTGACGAGCGTGTTCTTCTGCATCTCGCAGCGCTGGCCCTGGTCGATCGCCTCGGCCCACTGCTTGACCCAGCCGGACAGGATGTCCGCCTTGTGGTCTGCGGTGACGTTGATCGTCGTGTCCGACGCCAGGTAGTGGTCGTAGACCTGGCGGGCGTAGATCTGCGCGCTGCCCTTCTCGTAGGTCATGCCGGCGGCGCCCATCAGCAGCGACGGGACGGTGTCGCCGTATTCCGGCGTGAAGAGGTCGTACTCGTTGTAGTTGGCGTAGAAGTCGGTCTGGTCGTTGAACGCGTTCTGCAGCGCCGGCCCGATCGTCTTCTGGATGAGGTCCAGCGAGAACTGGCTGATCTCGTGGTGGACCGGATCCTCGTTGGGCGGGAAGAAGTACGCGCTGCCGCCCTGCTGGTGGGCGTCGATGAAGAACACGCCCGGGTAGCGGTTCATGACCGGGACGAACAGCCCGTTCTCGACCTGGTTCTGGGTGCCGAAGTCGCGGTTGGGGTCAAAGCCCCAGGCCGTGGTGCGGGTGACCGCGTCGTGGCCGTCGGGGTTGCGCACCGGCATCAGGAACATGTCGAGCGCCTGCACGCGCCGCGCGTTGTCGCAGTCGGTGCGGGCCAGCAGCTCGTAGGCCTGGCGGGTGATCGACTCGCCCGCGGCCGACTCGGCGCCGTGCGGCGTCGCGGTCAGCCAGGCGAAGGCCGGCCGCGAGTGGACCGCCTCCAGCCCCTCGTCCGCGGTGATCGTCCCCTCGCGCACGCCGCGCCAGAACTGCGCGTCGCCGCTCGCGGTGTCGAGGCTCGCGATGTGCTCGCGCGTGCCGACCACGTAGAAGTTGATCGGCCGGCCGAGGGCGGACTCGCCCAGCGGCTTCTTGATCATCTGGAACGGGAAGACATAGTGCCCGGCGGCGTCCTTGGCGTCGCTGGCCGTCAGGTTCACGAGTGCGTCCCAGTACTCGATCAGCACCGAGTTGAGGTTGCGGCCCGTGGGCGGGTTGCCGGCGCCGAAGGCCGGCGCTCCGCCGCCCGAGCGGGCCGCGCCCGCCGCGAACGGGAGCACGGCGTTCGGGTCCGGATGGGCGGCGAACCAGGCGTCCCACGAGGGGACGTTGGCGTTGTAGCCGATCGCCTGCGTGCAGGTGGCCGGGTCGGGATCGGTCTCGGCGCGCGCCGCCGGGGCGGCGCTCGCCGCGACCGCCGCCACGGCGACCGCCAGCGCGGTCCGCACCGCGTTACGACGGAGCGACATCACGAGAACCTCCGGGTCTTCGCGGCCGTGCTCAGCACGGCGTTGCCGCCGAACCGCGCGCTGACCGTGAACGATTGCCTGTGGCGCCCCGCGGTGACGGAGCGCGAGAAGCGGCAGGCCTTCGAGAGCCTGACCTGCTGGTTGAGCACCGAGCGGCCGCTGCGCTTGACGACGAGCGTCACCGTGCCGCTGCAGCCCTGGGACCGCTTGACGGCCTTCGGCATGGCCACGCGGCCGGCGATCGTCCGCCGCGCCCGCTGGTGCGCGAGCCGGTGCAGCTTGACGCTGAGCTTCACCGCCGGGCGGAACTTGGCCACGCGGACGGTGCGCTGGATCTGCGCGCTCGCGCCGCGGACGTCGGTGACCACGAGCCGCAGCGCCTGGACGCCGACGTCCTCGCCGGTGGCGAATATCCGGCAGGCGAACGGCGCGCCGGAGAGCCGGCAGATCAGCCGCTCGCCGAGGAACACGTCGACCTGCGCGAGGCCGGCCGGAGCGGACGGCGCGAAGGTCACCTTCGCGCTGCCGCGGATGGTGACGGGCCAGCTGCCCCAGGCGATCGAGGGCGCGGCCGCCACGGCCACGTCGCGCGTGTCGCCCTGCGACGTGCCGCCGCCGTTGCCGCCCTGACCACCGTTGCCGCCCTGACCGCCCTGGCCACCGTTGCCGCCCTGGCCGCCCTGACCACCGTTGCCGCCCTGGCCGCCCTGGCCGCCGGTGCACTGGATCGTCACCGACTTCGTGTCGGAGTTCGTCTGGCCGAGCGAGTCCATCGCCACGGCGCTGAAGCTGCGCGTGCTGTTGCACGCCGCGTCATAGGGGATCGTCACCTGCTGCGTGTACGGCGGCAGCGTGTCGGTGCCGAGCGTCGTCGCGCCGTCGGCGAAGCGCACGCGCTTGACGCCGAAGTCGTCGCTCGCGTTCGCGGTCAGCGTGATCGCGTCGCCGCGGGCCGCGGTCGCCGGCGCGCTGAGGCTGACCGACGGCGGCGCGTCGCTCATCGGGATCGGCGCCGTCAGGACCGGGTACTCGCCGGTGTCCGGGTTTGCCGCGTTCCCGTTGCGGTAGGGGTAGAAGTCGACCGAGCTCGAGGTCGTGCCGCCGGTCGCGGTCTCGGTGGCCGCCGGCCCGGTGACGGGGTTCTCCGGGGCCTGCGGGTTGGTGGTCGGCGCGATCGCCGGGCCCGGGTTGGTGGCCGCCTGGTCGTTGAGGCCCCACCAGTTGCCCTCGGCCCGGAGCAGATCGCCGACGGGGTCGACGATCGTCCCGTCGGGGAGACGCTCGGCATTCACATCGCCCGTGGCCGGCGTGACACCGTCGGCCTCCAGGTTCATGGCGCCGTACGCGTTGTCGGTGATGTTGCTCTGCGTGATCTTCGACAGCGTGACCAGGTTCGTCGACCCGCTGAACTTGGTCAGCTGGGCGTCGATGTAGCGGACGCCGGCGCCGAGCGCGAGGTTCGCGTTGTTCTCGGTGCTGTTGCGGGTCGGCGCGCCGGTGCCGTTGACGAGGTTCTGCGAGATCAGCGAGCTGTCGACCGTGGCGTAGGAGCCCGACGTGACCCGCAGCCCGTCCTGGCCGAACAGCGGCCCGGTGGTGAGCAGGCCGACGCGCGAGCAGTTGCCCGTGCCCTGGTAGTCGATGCACTCGGTGCGGCCGACGATCTGGCTGCCGGTCACGACGCCCCAGTCGATCGTCCCGGAGCGGTCGAGCGGCAGCGCGTCGTTCTCCGCGCCGTCGATCAGGACGCCGATCCGGTTGTACTTGTCGACGCGCGTGTGGTCGATCCACAGCTTGCGCGCACCGTCCACCGGCGCGTAGAGCGCGTTGGTGACCTGGGCGATGCCGATGCCCGGCTGATCGCCGCGCCAGCCGCCGGCGCGCAGGTAGGCGTTGTCGCCCTCGGAGGTGACGACGTCGGTGACCCGGCTGCGCTCCACCGAGCCCTTGGCGTCGAGGAAGACGATGCCCGCCTCGACCGCCACCGGGCGGCCCTGCGGGTCCCAGCCGTCGACGGTCACACCCTGGATGCTCACCGTGATGGGCTGCGACGGCGTGCCCACGACCGCGACGACGTCGCCCAGGCCGTTGCGCAGGTCGGGCTGGTCCTCCATGATGCGGCCGTACGCCGGCCCGGAGGAGCGCGGCGTGATCTTCACGAGGTCGGCGCCGGCGCCCTTGAGCGTCAGGCTCTTGCCGATGGTCAGCGCGCTCGTGCCGACCGCGCCGCTCCCCTCGGCGTAGCCGCCGGGGCACACGGCGACCGTGTCGCCCGGCGCGGCGGCGTCGACCGCCGCCTGGATCGACGAGAACTGCGCCGCCGGGCAGTCCGCGTGATCGTCGTCCACCGTCAGCGTGGCGGCGCGCGCGGCGGGCGCGGCGACCAGCACCGTCGCCACCGTGAGCGCGATCGCGCATCCTCTGCGTCCGGCCAAGATCGACTTCCCCCCTTCGAAAAACCGAGAACCCTCTGCGGCGACGGTCCCAGATCCGGCCCGGCCGGGCAATCGATGGGGCGTGGAGATGTCTAGGCGCCCAAACGCTCGAGGCGCTCGATCGTGCCGCGGATGTCGGCCTCGGTGGTGCGCGGGTTGATCGTGCACAGCCGGGCCACCGTGCGGCCGTCGAGGACCGTGGTGCTGGGCGCCGCGTAGCCGTCGGCCACCATCGCGGCGACCATCGCGTCGGTCTGCTCGTCGCTGTGGGCGCTGCGGCGGAAGCAGACGATCGCCAGGCGGGCCGGCGCGGCGACCTCCCAGCCGTCGCGCTCGCGCAGCAGCGCCTCCGCGTGGTCGGCCAGCGCGATCCCGCGGGCGATGGCGGCGCGGAACGCGTCCAGGCCGAACACGCGCAGCGAGAGCCAGAGCTTGAGCGCGCGGCTGCCGCGGGTGAGCTGGGGGCTGCGCTCGCGGAACTCGACCACGCCGCCGCGGGTGTCGCGCAGGTACGCGCCGTCGAGCGTGAACGCCCGCGAGAGCAGGCCCGGCTCGCGGATCAGCACCGCGCCGACCTCGTAGGGCTGGAAGAGCCACTTGTGCGGGTCGAGCACGAGCGAGTCGGCGCGCTCGATGCCGGCCAGCAGCTCGCGACCCTCCGGCACCAGGCGGGCGGGCGCGCCGTAGGCGCCGTCGACGTGGAACCACAGGCCCGCGTCCGCGCACAGGTCCGCGAGCGCGGCCAGCGGGTCGACCGCGCCGGTGCTGGTCGTGCCGGCGGTGGCGAAGACGCAGAACGGGTGCAGGCCCGCCTCGCGGTCGGCCGCCACGGCGGCCTGCACCGCGGCGACCGGGAGCCGGAACTCGGCGTCGGCGGGCAGGACGCGCAGGTTCTCCGGCGCGAAGCCGAGGATGCGCCAGGCCTTCGCCACCGCGCCGTGCGTGTGCTCGGAGGCGTACGCGGTGGCGGGGGCGCGGTCCTCGACCCGGGCCAGCGCGGCGGCGGCGAGGGCGGTCAGCGTCCCCACCGAGCCGCCGCTGACCAGCACGCCGTCGCTGCCCGCGGGCATGCCCATCCACTCGCGCAGCCAGTCGAGCACGGCCAGCTCGACCGCGCTCGCGCCGGCGCCGCCGGTCCAGCTGCCGGCGAACACGTTCCAGCCCGCGCCGGCGAGGTCGGCCAGCACGCTCACCGGGTTGCTCGGGCTGGAGATGCGGGCGAAGACGCGCGGGTGGGTGGCGAGCTGGCCGCGCGGCAGGATCTCGTCGAACAGCGCGGCGATCGCCGCGTCGGGATCGCTCGGGCCGTCCGGGCACGGGGCGATCGACGCGGCCGACCATGCGGGGTCGGCGGGCGCCACCGGGGCGAGGGCGTCGAGCCCCGCCATGTGGTCGGCCAGCCGGTCCACCACGAGGTGGCCGAGCCGCCGGAACTCGTCCGGGTGCAGCGACAGATCCGCGTCCACGATCAGCGAACATACGGGGATGCGGGCGCTGATGATGCACGAGTTCGAGGGGCCGCTGGCCGTGGAGACGGTCCCGGACCCCGCGCCGGAGCCGGATGGCGTGGTGGTCGCGGTGCGGGCCACCGGCGTCTGCCGCAGCGACTGGCACGCCTGGATGGGGCACGATCCGACGATCGCGCTGCCGCACGTCGGCGGGCACGAGCTGGCGGGCGAGATCGTGGCCGCGGGCGCCGAGGTCCGGGGCTTCGCGCCGGGGGACCGGGTGACCGTGCCGTTCTGCTGCGGCTGCGGGCGCTGCGAGCCCTGCCGGCTGGGCGAGACCCAGCTGTGCGAGCGGGATCTGCAGCCCGGCTTCACGCTCTGGGGCTCGTTCGCCGACCTGGTCGCGCTGCCCCGGGCGGACCTCAACCTGGTGCGCATCCCGGAGCCGCTGGACGACGTCGAGGCGGCCTCGCTGGGCTGCCGCTTCATGACCGCCTGGGCGGCGCTGCACGTGCACGCGCAGGTGCGCGCCGGCGAGTGGGTGGCCGTGCACGGCTGCGGCGGCGTCGGGCTGGCCGCGGTGATGATCGCCTCGGCCGCCGGCGCGGGCGTGGTGGCCGTCGACGTCGACCCGGCGAAGCTGGCGCTTGCGCGCTCACTCGGCGCGGCGCACGCGGTGCTGGAGGAGCCGGTGAAGGCGATCCGCGAGCTCACCGGCGGCGGCGCCCACGTGTCCCTGGACGCGCTGGGCAGCGCGGCCACCTGCGGCAACTCCGTGCGCTGCCTGCGCCGGCGCGGCCGCCACGTCCAGGTCGGCCTGCTGCTGGGCGACGAGCGCAACGTGGCCGTCCCGATGGCCCGCGTGATCGCCCACGAGCTGCGGCTGCTCGGCGTGCACGGGATGGCCGTGCGCCACTACGGCGCGCTGCTGCGGGCGATCGCCGGCGGCTCGCTGCGCCCCGGCCGCCTGGTCACCAAGACGATCGGCCTCGACGAGGCCGGCGAGGAGCTGGCCTCGATGGGCCGCTTCGCCCAGGAGGGCGTGACCGTCGTCGTGCCTACTTGAACGCCTCGAGCCCGGTGATCGCCTGGCCGAGGATCAGCGTGTGCATCTCGTGCGTGCCCTCGTAGGTGAGCACGGACTCGAGGTTGTTGGCGTGGCGCAGGACCGGATACTCGAGCGTGATGCCGTTCGCGCCGAGGATGGTGCGGGCGCTGCGGGCCACCTCGAGCGCGGCGGCGACGTTGTGGTACTTGCCGAAGGACACCTGCTCGGGCCGCAGCCGGCCGGCGTCCTTGAGCCGCCCGAGGTGCAGCGCCAGCAGCGCGCTCTGGCCGACCTTGACCGCCATCTCCACGAGCTTGGCCTGGGTGAGCTGGAAGCCGGCGATCGGCTTGCCGAACTGCTCGCGTGACTTCGCGTACTCCAGCGCCGCCTCGTAGCAGGCACGGGCCGCGCCGACGGCGCCCCAGACGATCCCGTAGCGCGCCTCGTTCAGGCACGACAGCGGCGCGCGCAGGCTCTTGGCCTCCGGCAGCCGGTTCTCCTCGGGTACGCGCACGCCGTCGAGCACGAGCTCGGAGCTGACGCTGGCCCGCAGCGAGAGCTTGCCGTGCATCTCCGGCGCGCTGAAGCCGGGCGTGCCCTTCTCGACCACGAAGCCGTTGACGTCGCCGTCCTCGTTGCGCGCCCACACGATCGCCACGTCGGAGCGCGTGCCGTTGGTGATCCACATCTTCGCGCCGTCGAGGACCCAGGCGTCGCCGTCGCGCTTGGCCTTCGTGCGCATCCCCGCCGGGTTGGAGCCGGCGTCCGGCTCGGTCAGCCCGAAGCAGCCGGTCAGCTCGCCCGCCGCCATGCCGGGCAGCCAGCGCTCTTTCTGCTCCTCCGAGCCCCAGCGGTGGATGGCGAACATGGCCAGCGAGCCCTGGACCGAGCAGAACGAGCGCAGCCCGGAGTCGCCCGCCTCGAGCTCCAGGCACGTCAGCCCGTAGGCGGTCGCGGACGCGCCGGCGCAGCCGTAGCCGTGCAGGTGCATGCCGAGGAGGCCGAGCTGCCCGAGGTCCGCCGCCACATTCTCCGGGAACGTCCCCGCCTCATAGTGCTCGGCGATGTGCGGAAGGAACTTCTCGCGCACGTACTGCCGCACCGTGTCGCGGATGAGCCGCTCCTCGTCGTCCAACTGGGCGTCGAGCGCGAGCGGGTCGCGCGGGTCGAAGGCGGGAAGCGTGGAGGCGGCGGCGGTCATGGGCATTCAGCCTACGACCACCGCCAACAATTTCGGTTTCGCCCTCCGTCCTCGCAAGCTCGGACCTCGGGCGACGTTACTTATGGGTTGGTGGTGGACAAAGTGAACGTCAGCGTCCGGCTGTACGTCCCCGTCCGCAGCGCGTCATTGGCCCCGATCGGCTGGGTGAACGTGATCGTCGAGGTCGCGTGCGACACGGGCTCGGTCCAGCTCGCCGGCGCGATGTCCACCTGCAGCGGCTGCGGCAGCGTGAACGCCCCGTTGGCCAGGTGGCCCGGATCGGACACGCTCAGCTGCGCGTCTCCGGCCGTGGACACCACGTCGGCCGTGGTCGTCGCCGTGTAGGTGTGCGCCACGCCCGGCGTGAACGGGCCGAAGCTCGCCGGAGCGCCCAGCGTCAGCGCCAGCGTCGCGGGCACGGTGCCGCTGACGCCGCCCTCCGCGTAGCCGGTCCCCGTGTCCTGGGCGAACGCCGGCGCCCCGCCGACCACGGGCAGCGTCATCGTCGACGCGGCCGGGTCGACCGTCACCTGCGTACCCGGGGCGGGCCGGATCGTGTAGTCGTGGTCGGAGGACATGACCATCAGCCCGAGCCGGTTGCCGGCCTTGACGATCGCGTCCTTGGGCTGCAGGTCGACGTCGAGCCGGTAGAAGGTGCCCGGCGTCAGCAGCTCGGTCGTGTAGTCCGAGTCACGGTTGGTCGGGTCCTTCCAGCCGCGCGTGAGGATCGTCGGAGCGCTGCCGTCGGCCGGCAGGCTGACCAGGTAGACCGACAGGTTCGCCCGCGGCTTGCTGAACGCCGCGCTCAGCGACACGGTCGGCGTCCCGGAGATGCGCACGTCCTGCGTGAGCACCGGCGACTGGTAGATGAGCCGCTGCGGCGACGTCGCCGCGTTGAGCGCGGTGGTGGAGGTCACGCTGGCGTCGTCGGTGAGCGTCTCCGGCGCGCCGCCGCCGGCGCCCATGGTCAGGTTCCCGCGCGTGGCGCCGCCGGGCAGCAGGTGCAGCGTCACCGGCGCGGACGCCGGGTCGGGCCACTCGCTGTAGGGCGTCGGGTTGCTCGTGCTGCAGGCGAGGCTGACCACCGTGCCGCCGGCCACCTTCTGGCCGGCGCCCGTCGCCACCGGGGCGGCGAGCGTGATGTGCGTCGCGTCCGGGATGTCGGCGATCGTCGGCGTCGGGCTCGCGTTGGTGACCGTGCCGTCCGCGTTGGTCACCGGCACGGTCGGCCGGAAGCCGACCATGAACGGCGACGAGTCGGCCACGGTCAGCGTCGCCGTGTTCGCCTGGTCGCCGGTCACCGTGGACTGCCGCGGCGGGCAGGCGTTGGCCTCGCGCACCACCCACGAGTGGGGCATGTTCTGCACGTTGTTGTCGACGCCGTACAGGAAGTGCGAGAACCAGAGGTTGACCAGCACGTCCGGCGGCGCGCCGCCGTGGCCGCCCTGGTGGAAGTAGAACATGTGCGGCACGCCCTGGCGCTTGAGCGCGTCATAGAACTGCGCCGCGTTCTTCGTCATGACGTTGAAGTCGTTGTTGCCGTGGGCCAGCAGCGCCGCGGCGTGGACGTTCTGGACGTCCTTCATGTAGTCGCGCTCGTCCCAGAAGGCGTTGCGGTCGCCCGTCGACCGGTCCTCCTTCTGCGCCGTGTCGAGGATCTGCGGGCGGCAGATGAGCCGGTCGCCGGTCTCGTCCAGGCGCGAGTAGACGTCGTCCTCGAGCACGTCGAGGTCCTCTCCCAGGAACGAGTTGTTGCCGTTGCCGCCGGCGCGCGAGTGCGGCGCGCGCACCATGCCGTTGGCCCGGTAGTAGTCGTACCAGTCCGAGATGGCCGAGATCGGCACGATCGCGTCGAGGCCCGGGACGCCGGTGGTGGCGGCGGCCTCGGGGATCGTCCCGTTGTAGGAGGTGCCCATCATCCCGACGTGGCCGCTGCTCCACGCGGGCGCGGGCGCTTGGACGTCGCCGGTGCGGGACGTGTAGGCCGCGCGGCGCCCGGCGAGCCAGTCGACGATCGCGGTCGCGCCGAGCGTCTCGTTGCGCCCGCCGGAGGACGGGCAGCCGTCGGAGGCGCCGGTGCCGGGCGACTCGGAGTGCACGACGGCGAAGCCGCGCGACACCCACGGGTTGTTGAAGTCGCCGCTGATGCCCTGGGCGACGGTGTCCTTGGCCGTCCAGAACGGCGCGAACGGCCGGCTGTCGGGCCGGGTGCCGAGCTCGTGGTCGACCACCCAGTTGCTGTACGAGCGCGCGGTGCCGGCGAAGTACGGGCTGTCCTCGTAGATGGCCGGGACCTTCAGGCCCTCGGCCACCGCCTCGCCGGGCACCGAGTACTCGGCGTGCATGCGGTCCGGCTTGCCGTCGCCGTCGCTGTCGAAGTCGGTCTGCACCCACACCTGGCCGCGCACCCAGTCGGCGGAGGTGCCCGAGAAGACCGGCTGCGCGAGCCCGTTGACGAACGTCGGCTGGACATCCGGCACCGGTGCGGCTGCGGGCGCGGCCTTGGCCGGACCCGTGAGCGCGACCGCCGCCGCCAGCACAGCCGTGCCGGCGGCGGCGACGCCCTTCCATCGCTGCATGGTGAGAAACCCCCTCCTCACTGAACCCTTTGCCCGGCAGTCTGTCACCGGCGGCCCCGCAGCGCGCGCGCCGGCGCGCGGAGATGTCTCCACGGGTCATCGCCCGGCCCGGTCGATGACGCCGACGCGCGAACTTCACAGGCGCCGCTCCCTTCGGCCGCGCGAGGTGTTTGTCTTCCGGCAGACACTCTCGATGGGAGGACGAATGGTGCACCCGAGGATTCGCGTCGCGGTGGGGGCGACCGCCGTGTTGGCGGCGCTGGCCGCTCCCGGCGTGGCGCGGGCGGCGACGAGGCCGGCCGTGACGACCGGCGCGGCGGCCAGCATCACGCAGTCGTCGGTCACGCTGACCGGCACCGTCACGCCGAACGGCGCGCCGGTGAGCTACTTCTTCCAGTACGGGCCGACGACGCTCTACGGCTCCGCCACCCAGGCGACGACCGCCACGAAGAAGACGACCGTCGCGGTCCCGGTCGCCGGGCTGGCCCCGTTCACCACGTATCACTACAAGCTCATCGCCGAGCGCGGCTCGCTGGTCGTCAAGGGCAAGGACCGGACGTTCAAGACCAAGCGCCAGCCGCTCGGGGTGTCGCTGATCGCGACGCCGAACCCGGTCCCGTTCGGCAAGCCGACGACGCTCCAGGGCATCCTGTCCGGCACCGGCAACGCCGGCCGGGCGGTCGTCCTCCAGAGCAACCCGTTCCCCTACACGCAGGGGTTCGCGAACGTGACCAACGCGCAGGTGACCAACGCGCAGGGCGTCTTCTCGTTCCCGCTGCTGTCGCTGCCGATCAA
>JAICUS010000446.1 GCA_025935735.1 Solirubrobacteraceae bacterium
CTACGCGCAGAACATGGCCTACGGCGTCAAGACGCCGCCGATGGGCGAGTGGATCATCAACCTCGGCGAGGCCGCCGAGTACATCTTCGACCACATCATCTTCCAGGACAACCTGGTGTTCGTGGACTTCTGCGAGCAGATGGTGTCCGAGACCAACCCGAGCGTCATGGCCAAGGCCGAGACGACCGCGGCGCCCGGGATGGACACCCACGGCTACAAGACGATCGCCGACATCATGCGCTCCTACAACCCGTTCACCGGGGAGACGTACCGCGAGGCGCTGCACATGAGCCGGATCGGGCGGGAGATGATCTGCCTGATGGAAGGTCGCCACGTGCACCCGTCCACGGTCTACCCCGGCGGCGTCGGCACGGTGGCCACGCCGACGCTGCTGACCGACTACCTGAGCCGGCTGCTGCGCTGCCTGGACTTCATCAAGAAGTCCATTGCGATGAACGACGACGTCTTCGACTTCTTCTACGAGGCGCTGCCCGGCTACGAGGAGGTCGGCCGGCGGCGGATCCTGCTCGGCTGCTGGGGCGCGTTCAACAACCCCCAGCACTGCACCTACGAGTACAAGACGATGCGCGACTGGGGCAACGAGATGTTCGTCACCCCGGGCATCGTGGTCGACGGCGAGCTGGTCACCACCGACCTCGTCGACATCAACCTCGGCATCCGCATCCTGCTCGGGTCCAGCTACTACGGCGACTGGGTGGGCGAGGAGACCTTCGTGCCCAAGGACCCGCTCGGCAACCCGGTGGACAAGCGCCACCCATGGAACCAGACGACCATCCCCAAGCCGCAGAAGCGCGACCTCGACGGCGGCAACTACTCGTGGGTGATGTCGCCGCGCTGGTACGACAAGCGCACGGGGGATCACCTGGCGCTGGACACCGGCGGCGGCCCGCTCGCCCGCCTGTGGGCGACCGCGCTGGCCGACAAGGTGCACCTGCCGTTCGTCAACGCGACCGGCTCCAGCGTGCAGATCACGCTGCCCAAGACGCCGGAGACGCCGGAGACCCAGCTCGAGTGGAAGATCCCGCAGTGGTCGAACGCCATCGAGCGCGACCGCGCGCGGATCTACTTCCTGGCCTACGCGGCCGGCTGCGCGCTCTACTTCCTCGACCAGGCGTTCAACGAGATCCGCGCGGGGCGCACGAAGACGTTCGAGAACTTCGACGTGCCGGACGAGTCGATCGGCTGCGGCTTCCACGAGGCGGTGCGCGGCGTGCTCTCGCACCACCTGGTCATCCGCGACGGCAAGATCGCCAACTATCACCCGTACCCGCCGACGCCGTGGAACGGGTCGCCGACCGACAGCTACGGCACGCCCGGCCCCTACGAGGACGCGGTGATGGGCCAGCCGATCTTCGAGGAGAACGGCCAGGACGGCTTCCGCGGCATCGACATCATGCGGGCGGTGCGCAGCTTCGACCCGTGCCTGCCCTGCGGCGTGCACATGTACCTGGGCAACGGGCGCACGCTCAAGCAGGTGCACTCGCCGATGTTCGGGGAGCACGGATGACCGGCGACCGCGTCGAGGCGCTGCTCGACGAGGTCGAGACGTTCCCCGAGCCGCAGCGCGCCGTGGCCACAGAGCTCGTCCAGGCCCTCCTCGCCATGTACGGCGAAGGGCTGGCGAAGATCGTCGCCGCCGGCTCGGTGCCGGTGGAGGACGAGCTGGTGGCGCACCTGCTGCTCCTGCACGGGCTCCATCCCGTCCCGGTCGAGGAGCGGGTGACGGGCGCGCTGGACTCGGTGCGCCCCTACCTGGCCGCGCACGGCGGCGGCGTCGAGCTGCTGGGCGTCGAGGACGGCGTCGTCCGGCTGCGGCTCGAGGGCGCCTGCCACGGCTGCCCGTCGTCGTCGCTGACCCTGCGCGCCGCCGTGGAGGAGGCGGTGGTCAAGGCCGCGCCCGACGTCGAGCGCATCGACGCCGAGGGCGCGGTCGAGGCGCCGGCGCTGCTCCAGATCGAGATCGCATGTCCGGTGCCTCAAGCCTGATGCGCTTGGCGCAGCGCTCGGCCGCCGAGCGCGAGGCCGAGCTCGAGCACTGCGAGCTGTGCGGCGCGCCGATCCCGGCGCAGCACAGCCACGTGCTCGAGCTGGAGAGCCGCGACGTCAAGTGCGCCTGCCGGCCGTGCGCGCTGCTGTTCGACCGCACGGAGAAGCTGCGGCTGATCCCGGATGACGTCCACCGGGTGGACGACGTCGAGCTCGACTGGGAGGCGCTGCGGCTCCCGGTCGACATCGCGTTCTTCTTCCGCACGGGCGGGCGGATGCGGGCGTACTACCCGTCGCCCATGGGTCCCACGGAGTCCGAGCTGCCGGTGGACGTGCCGGTGGAGCTCGAGGACGACGTGCAGGCGCTGCTCGTCAACCGCGTGCGCGGCGCGCGGCAGCAGTGGATCGTCGGCATCGACGAGTGCTACGCGCTCGTCGGACTCGTCCGCACGCGCTGGCGCGGCTTCACCGGCGGCGCCGAGGTGTGGGAGGAGCTGCAGCGCTTCTGGGAGCGACTGGAGAGGAGAGCGAGATGAAGCTGAACCCGTTCGGCGGGCCGCCCAAGCCCGACGACCCCTCACACGTGAAGGGCATCAAGTCCGGCAACTCGACCGGCAACTACGACTCGATGACCGGCCACAACGCGGACGGCACGTCGACGGCGGAGCGCTCGACCGGCATCAACGCGGGCGCCGCCCAACCGATCGACCCGGCGATGCCGAACCTCTCCCCGGCGTAGTGGGCCCGGAGCTCTCCTTCTCGGTCGAGGGCGCCGCGCGGGTCGAGCACGCGGCGGTGCCGACGCTGCGCTTCGCGCTGCGGGTCGTCTCCGATGCGCCGGTGCGGTCCGTGCTGCTGGACGCGCAGCTGCGGATCGCCGCCCGGCGGCGGGCCTATGACGACGCGGCGCACGACCGCCTGTTCGAGCTGTTCGGGCCGGTGGCCGATTGGGGAACCACCCTGCGCTCGTTGCTGTGGACGCGCGTCACGCTCGTCGTCCCGGCGTTCGTGGACGAGACGACGGTCGACCTCGACGTGCCCTGCTCGTACGACCTGGAGGTGGTGGCCTCGCGCTACCTGGACGCCCTGCGCGACGGCGACGTGCCGCTCGAGCTCCTGTTCAGCGGAAGCGTGTTCTACGACGACGGCGGGCGCCTGCAGACGGTGCGGCTCTCGTGGGAGAAGGAGGCGGAGTACCGGCTGCCGGTCCGGGTGTGGAAGGAGACGATGGAGCGCTACTTCCACGGGACGGCCTGGCTGCGGCTGGGCAAGGACAGCTTCGACCGGCTGTCGGCGTTCAAGTCGCGCAACGCGCTGGCCACGTGGGACGACGCGCTGGACGCGCTGCTGGAGGGCTGATGGACCCGGTGCGCGCGATCGCCGACGCCGTGCTCTACGAGGGGTACGCGTTGTGGCCGTACACGCGGTCCACGCTGAAGAACCAGCGGCGCTGGACGTGGGGCGGCGTCTTCCCGCCGGCGCACAGCGCCGCCCATCCGGACGACCGCTGCGAGATGCGCGCGCAGGTGCGCTGCTCCGACCCCGCCGCCGTGTCCGTGACCGTGCGCTTCCTGCACGTCGTGGCGCGCGCGGCGGACGAGGAGTACGACGCCTGGGACGAGGCGACCGAGCGCGAGGTCGGCCCCGGACCGTTCTCCTTCCCCGCCGGCGCTTCTCCGCCGCGCTCATGGCACGCGCTCGCCGGCCGCGTCGACACCGCGATCGACGGCGATCGCCTCACCGTCACGGTGCGCAACGAGACGCCGTTCGCCGGCGACCGGGAGACGGCGCTGCGGCAGACGCTCTGCTCGACGCACATGGTGCTGCGCGGGGCGACGTTCGTGTCGGCGACCGAGGCCGGCGGCTGCGAGTCGGTCGGCTGCTGGCCCGTGCTGATCGACGACGGCACGATGCTGTGCTCGCCGATCATCCTCGAGGACCGCCCGCGGATCGCCCCGGAGTCACCCGGCGACCTGTTCGACGGCGGCGAGATCGACGGGCTGCTGGCGCTGAACATCCTCGCGCTGACCGACGCCGAGAAGGCGGAGATGCGCGCGTCCGACCCGCGCACGCGGGCCATCCTCGAGCGCACGGAGGCGCTGACCGAGGAGCAGCTGTGGCGGCTGTCCGGCTACCGGCTGGAACGATGAGCTATTGGGAGGAACTGGAACGCCCCGGCCCCGACGTCGTGCTCGTCGACGGGGTGGAGCTGCGGCGCCGCTCGCGGGTTCGCTTGAAGCCGCGGGAGACCGCGGACCTGTGGGACCGGGCGCTCGCCGGCCGGGCGGCGAGCGTCGAGGCGATCATGCAGGACCTCGAGGGCAATGTGCAGCTCGCGGTCAGCGTCGAGGACGACCCGGGGCGCGACCTCGGGACGCGGCGGCGCTTCTTCTTCTCGCCCGCCGAGGTCGAGCCGCTGCCGGGCGGCGCCCGGGTGCTCGTGGCCGGCATCGGCAACGTGTTCCTGGGTGACGACGGGTTCGGCGTCGCGCTGGCCCGGCGGGTGGGCGACCTGGGCGAGGGCGTGGACGTCGTCGACTTCGGCATCCGCGGCATGGACCTGGCGTATGCGCTGGGCGAGTACGACGCGGCGGTGCTGCTCGACGCCACGCCGCGGGGGCAGGCGCCGGGCACGCTCTACGTGATCGAGCCGTCACTCGAGGAGCTCGACGTCGCCCCCGAGGCGCACGGGATGGACCCGGTGAAGGTGCTCGCGCTCGCCCGGGCGCTCGGCGGCGTGCCGCCGCGCACGCTCGTGCTCGGCTGCGAGCCGGCGACCCGGATGGACGAGACCTCGGAGGAGATCGTGGCGTCGCTCTCAGAGCCCGTGCTGGCGGCGCTGGACGGAGCCGAGCGGCTGCTCGGCGAGCTACTGGAGGAGCTGACGAGATGAAGCGCACCATCGCCCTGCTGTCCGTTGCCGGCGCGCTCGTCGCCGCGGTCGCCGCACAGCTGCCGGAGATCCGGCGCTACCTGAAGATGAAGGGGATGTAGATGCACCGGGTCAAGGTGAAGGTGGTCGAGGACGCGCTCGACGCCAACGCGACGATCGCCCGCGCCAACCGCGACGACTTCGACCGCCACGGCGTCACCGTGGTCAACCTCATGGGCGCCCCGGGGGCGGGCAAGACCGCGCTGCTCGAGCGGGTCCTGCA
>JAICUS010000814.1 GCA_025935735.1 Solirubrobacteraceae bacterium
CAGGGGTGTTTGCCGGCACGTCGTCCGAGCCGAAGAGGGCAAACGTGCCGTCACCGTCGAGCATGGTTCGCAGACCGCGAAGCAGGTATTCACCGCGCAACCCGAGGAATCGAGCGATGCCCTCGGTGATGATCGATGTGACTGCGGCCAGAACGGCGAAGCTGAAGACCAGTCCGATGGCCACGCTGAGGATGAGGCTGTCCACTCTGTTCCCCGTTTCGACGTCGCCCGCCGGGCGAGCGCAGCAATTCTTGGAGTGGAACTCGGCGCCCGCCGGTTCGAACGCCGGGGAAGTGGGGCCGCACGCTAGTCATCGCGCGTTCTCAGCGGAAGGAGTTCGTGCCCGGTTCGGAACCGTTTCGCTTCGCGGCTCGTCGAGACCGGCCCGTCACGATTGCGCTGGGTGACGGTCCCGAGGGACCTCGGTCGCCGCCACTCCGCGTGACGTCCCTGGTCGCCTGTCGGAGTTGAGACGGGCGGGCCCGGCACCGCAGGCTGGCCACGATGACGACGTCCGCCCCCGAGGTCCCCGTGTCCACGCCGCCGCGCCCCACCGTTCGGCGTCCGCATCCGCGGTTCAACCGCGCCACGCTCTTCTTCGGCGGGATGGCTCTCTTCGACGTCCTCATCTGGACGGCGGCCGCGCTCGCCCGCTGACCCTCGCTGCGGCGTGTTGATCAACTGAGCCGTCGTTCACCCGATACGGTGATGCTCCGTTGACCCACGGTGACTTTCCGACCTTTTCGGGACCGTATGGTTCCCCTGGACCGGTGAGTTCACTTAGAGTCTCGTCGCTCTGCGTCACAACACGCGGGGCCGAGCCGACTCACGGGGGACCAGAACGTGCGCGACCTTGCTCCACACATCCATCGGCAGCGCCTCGTCATCGAGGGCACGCCCGCCGACGTCATCACCGCCGAGGAGATCTCGGAGTACCTGAGCCGGCTGTCGGTCGAGCTGGACATGGTCGAGATCCTGTCGCCGGTGCTGCACCAGTCCGACCTCTACGGCTGGGCCGGGTGGATCCACTGGGAGACGTCGGGCGCGCACTTCTACGCGTGGGACGACCCGAAGTTCTTCAGCGTCGACATCTACACGTGCAAGCCGTTCGCGGCCGAGGACGCCGTGACGTTCACGGAGAAGTTCTTCGCCGCCTCGGAGATCGTGTTCAAGGAGTTCTGAGCGCGGTGGCTCTCGAACCGTTCGCGCTCACGCGGGTCGAGTCCTCGCGGCTGGCCCGCTCGCTGACCTCCGGTTCTGCCGGGCGCCTGTCGGCGCACCTGGCCGGTCCGGACGACGACGCCGCGCTGCTGAGCCTGCAGGTGACCGCGGCCGTCTTCTCCGAGTCGTTCGGCAACACCCCGGAGCTGCTGCGCCGCGAGTACGCCGACCTGCTGCCGTCGATGACCCACCTGGTCGTGCTCGACAAGGTGGCCCAGGCGCCGGTCGGCGCGCTGATCCTGCAGGAGGGGGCGGCCGCGTCGCTGAAGACGGTGGTCGACCTGGCCGCACCGCCGTGGTCTCTCTCGGCCCTGCCGGCACTGAGTCTGTCGCCGGAGGACCACAACGCCGCCGACCTGCTGGTGATGGCAGTCGACGGCGCGTTCCGCAACCGCGGCATCGCGCAATTGCTCATGTACGCCGGGTGGGTCGCCTCGGTCGCGCGCGGCATCGACCGGTGGACGGCGATCCTCGACGACGGCCTGCTGCGCGGACTGGACCAGCTGACCGGCAGCGCCGTCGTCCCGATCGGGTCGGCCCGGTCGGCGCCCTACCTGGGCTCGCCCGGCAGCACGCCGGTCACCGTGCGGATGAACCCGTCCGTGGACGGCGAGCTCCTGTCGCGGATGCAGCGGGTCGGCCGGCTGGCCGAGCGGACGACGACCTTCTGCCCGCGCCTCGAGCCGGACCGCGTCGCCTTCCAGTCGCTGGCTCTGCCGGTCGCGGCCTGACCGTCACCGCCCGCGCAGGGCGTCGAGCGCTGCCTTCGTGCGGTCCTGCACCTCGTCGGTGGTCAGCCCGTCGACCGAGGCGATGAACTCGACGAACACGTCCCGGTCGGGGGCGGCGAAGTCGAAGATGCTGCGGTTGGA
>JAICUS010000767.1 GCA_025935735.1 Solirubrobacteraceae bacterium
CGACCTCGGGCGTGACCATCGCCTCGGTGGAGCCGGGCGAGCGGGAGCCGTACTTCGCCCGGAACGCGTCGGAGACGCGCTCGTTGACGTCGGGATCGCGCTCCGGCTCCACGCCCGCCTCGACGCCCTCGATCTCGACGCGGCCCTCGCGGATGACGTCTCGGCCTGCACGGAGTAAGTTCCCACTGGTGAGGCCCGCGGGAGGGCCTCGTGAGACGGGGAGGGAGACGTGCACAAGCGGATGGCGGGGGCCGTCGGCCTCGTGCTGGCGGTGGCGCCGGCGGCGCCGGCGAAGGCGGACGAGTGGTCGCAGGTCGCCGCGCTGCAGCGGGTCAAGGCATCGCTGACGCCGGCCGAGCGCAAGCTGGACTCGCGGCTGGCGGTGCGGTTGGAGGCGCCGCAGCTGGCGGTGGGCGTGTCGGCGTCGCCGACCGCCGAGGTAGACATCTCCGGCGACGTGCCGGTGGCCAAGCTGCGCGCACTGGGCGCACACGTCAAGGCGGTCACGAAGCGCTCGGTGCGTGCCGATGTGCCGGTCGGGGCGCTCGAGCAGATCGCCCGCTGGCCGGAGGTCAAGCGCGTCGAGGAGGCGGTCGGGGCGAAGACCCAGGTGATCCGGCCGCCCGGCTGGATGCCGTCCAAGAACGCCATCCGGCAGGCCGCGGCGGCGCCGGTCGTCTCCGAGGGCGTGGCCGCGCACGCGGCGGACGTCGCGCGCGCCCGCCACCACGTCAGCGGCGTCGGCGTGAAGGTGTGCGTGCTCTCCGACGGCGTCGACTCGCTGGCCGCCGCGCAACAGGCGGGCGAGCTGCCGCCCGACGTCGACGTGCTGCCCGGCCAGGCGGGCCAGGGCGACGAGGGCACGGCGATGCTCGAGATCGTCCACGACATGGCGCCGGGCGCCGCGCTGGGGTTCGCCACGGCGTTCGAGAGCGAGGACTCGTTCGCGCAGAACATCCGCGCGCTGCGCTCCGACGCGCACTGCGACGTGATCGTCGACGACGTCCTGTACTTCGACGAGAGCCCCTTCCAGGACGGGCCGGTCGCGCAGGCGGTCGACGCCGTGACCGCGGACGGCGCCCTGTACTTCAGCTCGGCGGGCAACGAGGGCAACACGCTCGACGGCACGTCGGGCAACTACGAGGGCAACTTCGCGAGCTCCGGCCGCACGGTGGGCAAGTTCGCCGGCGTGGCGGAGGACTTCGACCCCGGCGCCGGCGTGCAGGAGTTCGAGCCGCTCTCGGACGCGTCGAGCGCCGACATCCCGGTGACGCTGTTCTGGGCCGACCGGCTGGGCCACGCCAACGACGACTACGACCTCTATCTGTTCGACGCCGCCGGCAACGTCGTGTCGTTCTCACAGGACGTCCAGGACGGCGACGACGACCCGTACGAGCGGCTCGACACGCCGCTGTTCGGCGGCTCGGGGCTCAAGCTCGCCGTGGTCAAGTTCCGCGGCGCGGCGAAGTACTTCCAGGTCTCGGCGCTGGACGGGCGCTTCGCGGACTCCGCGACCCTGAAGGCGTTCGTGACGCCCGGCGTGACCCGCGGGCACGGGGCGGCCGCGCTGGCGTTCAGCGTCGCCGCGGCGCCGGCGGCGGGCCCGCTGCCGTTCGACCTCGAGCCGGGCGACCCGCCGAACCCGTCCGGGCCCTACCCGCACGCGTTCCGGGCGTCGCAGCGGCCGGAGCGCTTCACCTCCGACGGGCCGCGGCGGATGTTCTTCCCGCCCGAGGTGCGCCAGAAGCCCGACATCACGGCGGCCGACGGCGTCTCGACCTCGCTGGCGGACTTCACGCCGTTCTTCGGCACCTCGGCGGCCGCCCCGCACGCGGCGGCGATCGCCGCGCTGGTGCTGTCCGGCAACCCGGGGAGGGGGGAGGCCGACGTGCGGCAGGCGTTCGACGCCACCGCGCTCGACCTCGCGCCGGCGGGCGTGGACGGCCGCACCGGCCACGGGCTGCTGCGGGCCGACCGGGTGCTCGACTACACCGGCGCGACGCCGCAGCCGCTGGTCAAGGCCGGCGCGCCGACCGTCACCGAGGCGTCCGGCGACGGCGACGGCTTCCTGGAGCCCGGCGAGACCGGCACGCTGACGCTGCCGGTGACCAACGCCGGCGACGGGACCGCCACCGGGATCAACGTGACGGCCGCGAGCGGCGACGACCAGGCGACCGTCGCTCCGCGGGCCCGCTCCTACGGCAACCTGAAGGCGGGAGCGACCCGCGCGCGCGACTTCACGCTCGCGCTGGCGCCCGACTATCCGACCGGCAAGCCGGTGGAGCTGGCGGTCCGGGTGACGTTCGCCGGGTACCTGTCCCCGACCACGACGACGGTGCGCGTGCCGACCGGCCACCCGGCCGCGGCGCCGACGACGTTCGCCTACACGGGCCCGCCGGTGGCGATCCCGGACGACGACCCGGCC
>JAICUS010000117.1 GCA_025935735.1 Solirubrobacteraceae bacterium
CCGAGCGGGCCAGCGCGTCCGTGAGGTAGCCCGCGTTCATGTGCAGCAGGGCGCGCGCGAGCGGCCGCGGCTCGAGCGTGTAGTGGCCGTTCTCCACGCCCTGCGCCAGCATCGTCGCGCTGCTCTCCACCGAGCGCTCGAACGCGGCGCGGTAGGCGCGCTCGACCGCCGGGTCGTGGTGGGAGGCCTCCTCGACGGCGGCGAGGAGGTGCCCGTGCTCGGCCCACAGGTCGACGCCGCGGGCGAGCATCGCGCGCAGGACCTCCGGCGCCTCCGGGTGCTCGGCCGAGTAGGCGACATCCTCGGCGTCGGCCACCGCCTCGTCGAGCAGGCTCAGGACGACGTCGGCCAGGCTGTCGAAGTGGCGGTAGAAGACGGTCCGGGCGAGGCCGGCCCGCGCCATGACGGCCTCGACGGTCAGCGAGCGGAACGGGCGGTCGCGCAGGAGCGCCGAGGTCGCGGCGACGATCCGCCGCCGCGCCTCCTCTCGCGGCACCCGACTTTGTGACACTCGACTTGACACCGTGTCGCAAAGTATGGCACGCTGTGACGCAGCGTCACAACTCCTTCCTCCCCAGGAGCTCCCGCATGAAGCCGATCACAGTCTCCACCGTCGTCGACCGTCCCCGCGAGGAGGTCTACGAGTACCTCGACGTGCTGGCCAACCACGAGGCCTTCACCGACCACTTCCTCACGGACTGGTCCGTGTCCGGGCCGGCGTCCGGCGTCGGCGCGAGGGTCCGCGTGAAGGCCAAGGCGCCCGGCGCGGACACGTGGATCGACATCGAGGTCATCGAGGCCAAGGCGCCCGAGCGGACCGTCGAGAACGCGACCAGCGCCGGCGGCAAGCGCCGGACGTGCGGCACCTACACGCTGACCGAGCTGCCGGGGCACCGCACCCTGGTCGAGTTCGAGTTCGGCTACCTGTCCGCGCCCGCCCTCGAGCGCCCCGCGCTGCCGCTGATGCGCCCGTGGCTGCGCCGGGCCAACGAGAAGGCGATGGAGCGCCTCGCCGAGCAGCTCGCCCCCGTAGGCTCCGCCGCCTGAACCAGGCAGCGGTCATCTTCGACTGCGACGGCACGCTGGTCGACTCCGAGCCGCTGGCCGGGGCCGCATGGCGGCGTGCCGTCGCCCCCTACGGCTACGAGATCACCGACGCCGACCTTGCCGCCTGCGTGGGCAGCCCGTACGCCCGCACGCACGCCTACTTCGCCGCGCGGGCGGCCGGGCTGCCGGACCCGTCCGCGTTCTGGCCGGAGGTCTCGCGCAAGCTCTACGCGCTGCTGGACACGCAGCTGACGCCGTTCGACGACGCGCTGGAGACGCTCGCGGAGCTCGCCAGACGCGACATCCCCGTCGCCGTCGCGTCCTCGTCGCCGCGCGAGCGGCTGGACCGCACGCTGGCGCGCGTGGGCCTCGCGTTCGGCGTCACTGTCGCCGGCGACGAGATCGAGCACGGCAAGCCCGCGCCGGACATGTTCCTGGAGGCGGCGCGGCGGCTCGGCGTCCCGCCGGAGCGCTGCGCGGTGGTCGAGGACTCGCCGCCCGGCGTGCAGGCCGGCATCGCCGCGGGCATGCCCACGCTCGGCGTCTGCCGCGTCCCCGGCACGGAGCACACCCTCGCCGCCGCCGACCGGGTCGTCGACCGCGTGAGCGCCACCGCGATCCTCTCGCTGCTGTGAGAGGATCGGCGGCGTGGACCCCCTGATCCGCTACGGCGGCGAGTTCTACGAGGAGACGATCGTCCGCGCGAGCGGGTCGTGGCTGGAGACGGCCTCCGGCAAGCGCGTCCTGGACTTCACCGCCGGGCAGATCTGCGCCACGATCGGCCACAACCACCCGCGGGTCAGCGACGCGATCCGCCGCGCGCTCGACGAGGTCATCCACCTCAACGCCTGGATGCTCTCGCCGCCGGTGCTCGAGCTCGCCGGCGCGCTGGTGGCCACGCTGCCGTCGTCGCTGAGCCGGGCGATGTTCCTCTCCACCGGCGGCGAGTCGATCGAGGCCGCTGTGCGGATGGCCAAGCTGCACACCGGCGGCTTCGAGGTGGCGTCGCTCACGCGCTCCTGGCACGGGCTGACCGGCGGCGCGGCCGCGCTGACACTGGCCGGCGGCCGGCGCGGCTACGGCCCGGGAATGCCCGGCGCCTTCGCGCTGCCCGCGCCGTACGCGTACCGCTGCCCGGTCCGCCACTGCGACGGCGCCTGCGACTGCTCCTGCCTGGAGGCCGGCTTCGAGCTCCTCGACCAGGCGTCGGTGGGCGCCCCGGCCGCCGTGGTGGCCGAGCCGGTGCTCTCGGCCGGCGGCGTGATCGTCCCGCCGCCGGGCTACTTCGCCCGCCTGCTGGAGCTCTCCGAGGAGCGCGAGATGCTGCTCGTGCTCGACGAGTGCCAGACCGGGCTGGGGCGGCTCGGGACGATGTACGGCTTCGAGGCCTTCGGGATCGTGCCGGACTTCCTCGTGCTGTCCAAGACGCTCGGCGGCGGCGTGCCGATCGGCGCGGTGGTGACCAGCGCGGCGATCGAGGCCGAGTGTCACGCCCGGGGCTTCATGCACATCACCTCGCACGTGTCCGACCCGCTGCCCGCCGCGGCCGCGCTCGCCGTGCTCGAGGTGGTGGCCGAGGAGGACCTGCCCGCCCGCGCGGCGCGGCAGGGCGCGCGGCTGCTCGGGCACCTGCGGGAGCTGCAATCCCGCCACGAGGCGGTGGGCGACGTGCGGGGCATGGGGCTGCTGTGCGGGATCGAGCTGGTGGAGGACCGCGACTCGCGCCGGCCGGCCGAGGCGCTCGGGCTCGCCTTGACCGCGGAGTGCGAGGCGCGCGGGCTGTCCATCAACCTCGTCCGCGGCGGCACGGGCGGCGCCGCGAACTGCCTGCGGATGGCGCCGCCGCTGACCATCAGCGACGACGAGGTGGATCTCGCCGCGGAGATCCTCGACGCCTCGCTGTCGGCGCTGCCCGCTCGCGCGACTACCTCATGACTTTTGGCCCGGTTGAGCGTAGGGTCTGCAAGAAGCCCGGAGGTTTCGCATGCCCGAACCGCGAACGGATGGTCCGCAGGACCCCGGCGAGCTCGACGAGGGGCTGCTCAAGGCAATCTCGCACCCGCTGCGTCACCGCCTGCTCAGCATGCTCGACGGGCGCACGGCGAGCCCGAACGAGCTCGCCCGCGAGCTGGGCATGCCGCTGGGGCGGGTGAGCTACCACATCCGGCTGCTCGCCGACCTCGGCGCGATCGAGCTCGTCGACACCCAGCCGCGGCGGGGAGCGCTGGAGCACTTCTACCGGGCGGTCACGAGCGCCTGGTTCGGCGAGGGCGACTGGGCGCGGCTGCCGCGGACGGCCCGGCGCGGCATCCTGGGCCACAACCTGCAGCAGATCTTCGACTGGGTGACCGCGGCGGCGGAGAACGGCGGCTTCGAGCACCCGGCGAGCGAGGTCCTGCGCACGACGCTGACGCTCGACGAGCAGGCCCGCGAGGAGGTGTCGCGCATCGCCCGCGAGGCGCTCGAGCGCGCCCGCGAGGTCAACGCCGAGGCCGCCCGGCGCCATGCCGCCGGGGACGCGCCGCTGGTCACGACCGAGCTGACGATCCTGCATTTCGAGCGCCGCGCGTAGCCTGCCGCGGATGGGAGCCACGGGACGCGCGGCCGTGGCCGCGGCGGCGGCGCTGGCGCTGGCGGACGCGTCGATCGTGGCGCTGGCGCTGCCACCGCTGCTCGTGGAGCTGCACACCACGATCAGCGGCGTGGCGGCGATCGTCGGCGTCTACGCGCTCGTGCTCGCCGTAGGGCTCGTCGTGGCCGAGCGGCTGCCGCCGCGGCCGGGGGTCGTCGCCGGGGCGCTCGTCGTGTTCGCCGCCGGCTCGGCGCTGTGCGCGGTGGCGGGGTCGCTGGGCGCGCTGCTGGCCTTCCGCGCCGTCCAGGGCGCGGGAGCGGCGGTCGCGCTCCCGGGCGCGTTCGTCGCGCTGGACGCCGGCGCCTCCGCGGCCGGCCGCCGGCTCTGGCTCGGCGCCGCGCTGGCCGGCACCGCGGCCGGCCCGGCGCTCGGCGGCGCGCTCACCCAGGCCTTCGACTGGCGGGCGATCTTCGCGATCCAGGCGCCGATCGCGCTGGTCGCCGCGCTGGCCGCGGCGCGCGTTCCGGCCGCGCGGCCCGCGTCGGCGCCTCCCACGGACGCGCCGCGCGCCGGCTCGCCGCCCGCGCCGCCGCCTCCCTCACCTGCCGCCGTTCCGTTCGCGCCCGGGCGGACGCGCGCGGTCCTGATGGCCGCGCTCGTGCTCGTCGCCGCGGCCTTCACCGCGGTCCTGTTCCTGCTCGTGCTGCAGCTGGTGGCGGGGTTCGCGTACTCCCCGCTGAAGGCCGCCGCCGCGGTGCTCGTGCTGCCGGCCGCGGCGCTCGTCGCCGGGGGATTGACCAGGCCCACCCACCCCGCGCTGCCGCGGGCGGCGGCCGGGGCGATGCTGGTGACCGGCGGGGCGGCGGCGCTGGCGTTCCTGCCCACGGCCGGGATCGGCTGGACGGTGCCGCCGCAGGTGCTCGCCGGGGCGGGGATGGGGCTCGCCGTGCCCGCGTTCGCCGGCGGCCTGCTGCCCGAGCGCACGCCGCGCGACGCGGCCCGGCTGCTGGCCGCGCGCAGCGCCGGGACGGTGCTGGTGCTGGCCATCCTCGCGCCGGTGGCCACGCACGCGCTGGACACCGCCACGGACCGGGCGGTGCTGCAGGGCACGGCGCTCGTGCTGGACGCGCGGCTGCCGCCGCTGCAGAAGCTCGACCTCGCGCCGGCGCTGCTCGACGGCGTGCAGACCGAGCGCCCGCGAGCCGGGCTGAAGGCCGCCGTCAACCGCCGGCGCGGCGAGTTCGCGGATCAGGCCGTGGCCTACCGGCAACTGGCGCAAAGGCTCGACGGCGTCGTGGTGCGGGCGGTGCAGGACGCGTTCCGGGCGGCGTATCTGATCGCCGGCGCGCTCGGGCTGCTGGGCGCCGCGCTGCTCGTGCCGCGGGCGGTCCGCGCCGCCGTCGGCGTCGCGGCGGCGGCCGCCGTGCTCGTCGTGGCGGTCTACGCGGTCGAGCACGACCGCCGCGCCCCGCCGGAGGTGGTGCTGCGCGATCCCTGCAAGCCGCGGCCGCTGCCCGACTCCGGCGGGCTGTCCGGCGCGCTCCAGAACCAGGCGCTGAAGCTGCTCGACCGCGCGGCCTGCCACGCCGGATCCAGCCGCGAGGAGCTCGTGCTCGCGCTGGCCGACCGGGACCGCGCACAGGCCTACCAGCGCCGCTACGGCGTCGACCCGCGCAGCATCGGCGGGCTGTTCAACCTACTCGGCGGCTGAGCGCGGCCCGCAGGTTCCCGCCGGCGGCGTCCAACTGGCGCCGCGCCTCGGCGACCGGCGCGCCGGTGAGCAGCGCGAGGATCGCCGGCTTGACCTCGCCGCCGGCCTCCCGCAGCGCATCCCGCGCCTCGCCGTCCGAGCAGCCGGTGGCCAGGACGACGATCCGCTCCGCCCGCGCCGCGAGCTTCGCGTTGCCGGCGCGCAGGTCGACCATCAGGTTCCCGTAGGTCTTGCCGAGGCGGACCATGACCAGCGTCGAGAGCGTGTTCAGCACCAGCTTCTGCGCCGTCCCCGCCTTCATCCGGGTGGAGCCGGCGATGAACTCGGGCCCGGTGACCGCCTCGATCGCCACGTCCGCCAGCGCGGCCGCGGGGCTGCCGGGGTTGCTCGCCACGGCGACGGTGGCCGCGCCCGCGGCTCGGGCGTGCCGCAGCGCGCCGAGCACGTACGGTGTGCGGCCGCTCGCGCTGATGCCCACCACCGCGTCCGCCGCCGTCACATCGGCCAGCGCCTCCGCGCCCGCCGCCTCGTCGTCCTCGGCGCCCTCGCTCGCCTCGGTGATCGCGGCCGGGCCGCCGGCGATCACCGCGACGACCCGGTCGGTGCCGAACGTCGGCCCGCACTCGCTCGCGTCCAGGACGCCCATCCGCCCCGCGGTGCCCGCGCCGGCGTAGACGAGCCGTCCGCCGGTGCGCAGGCGCTCGGCGATCAGGTCGACCGCCGCGGCGATCTCGCCGGCGGCCTCCCGTACGAGTCGTGCGACGGTCGCGTCCTGGTCGTTGACCAGCTCGACCAGCCGGCGCGTGGGCAGCAGGTCGATGTCCGCCCCCGCCGGGTCGCGCTGCTCGGTCGGCTCGGTCACGCCGGCGATCGTAGGTACTCGCGGTTGGCGGGCAGCCGGGCGGGATCGGCGACCGCGAGGCGGGCGAGCGCGACCGCGCCGTCGAGCGCGTCGCCGCGCGGCGGGACGAGCTCCACGTCGCCCAGCCCGTCCTGGAACGCGGCGAGCAGGCCGGGGAGGCGCCACAGCCCGCCGGCCCAGGAGACGCGGCGCGGCAGGCGCGGATCCAGCGCCGCGCGCGCCGTCGCCGCCAGCCGGCGGCCCGCCTCGGCGACGATCTCCGGGGCGGCCGCGGCCACGTCGGGCGCGAAGGCGGCCAGCCGGCGCGCGGCGTCCCGGTGCGGGTAGAGCTGGGCCGGCAGCGTCTCCGGCGGACCGAAGCGAGCGATGAGGCGCTCGAGCAGCGTGTGAGAGCCGCCCGCCCGTCCGTCGTGGGCGCGCAGCGCGGCCCGCAGGCCGGCCGCGCCGATCCAGGCGCCGCTGCCGTCGTCGCCCAGCAGGTGGCCCCAGCCGTCGCTGCGCACCCAGCAGCCGCGCAGGTCGGTGCCCAGCGCGACGGCGCCCGTGCCGGCGGCCACGACGACGCCCGGTGTCAATCCGAGCGCGCCCGCGTGGCTGGTCAGGACGTCCGAGGCGAGGAGCACGGCCGGCGTGCCGCACAGCGCGGCCAGGTCGCGTTGCAGCCTCTCCGCGTCTTCCGTCAGCGTGATCAGGCCGGCGAGACCGACGACGACCGCGGCGACCGGCTCGCCGGGCCAGATCGCGCGCAGCTCGTCGAGCAGCCCGCCGCCGCCGCGCGGGCACGCGACCACCGCGTCCCCCACCCGCAGCCGGATGCCGCTGCCGCCGACGTCGATGCCGGCGACCGTGCGCGGCGGGAGCTCGAGCCGCCACTCCTCGCCGTCGCGCCGGGCCACGAACCCGCGCCCCGCGTCCGCCGCCAGCGCGGCCAGGTCGATCGGCGCCTCGGGGTCCGTGGCCAGCACGACGAGGGTCTCCTCGCGCGCCAGCGCGGCCAGCGCCTGGCGGGCCCGGACCAGCGGGAGCGGGCAGCGCAGCCCGCGGGCGTCGACTACGTGAGGCACGGAGTGGGTTCAATCATGCCGTGGGCGACATCGAGCTCCTGGTGTTCATGCTGCTCGCCGTCGCCCTGCTGGCGGGGCTCGGCCTGCGCAGCGGCGTGCCGTACCCGGTGGCGCTCGTGCTCGGCGGGCTGGTCATCGGCCTCACGCCCGGGCTGCCGTCGCCCGAACTCGACCCGGACGTCGTGTTCTTCGTGTTCCTGCCGCCGCTGCTGTACTCGGCGGCGATCGGGGCCTCGTGGCCGGAGCTCAAGGCCAACGCGGGGCCGATCGTGCTGCTCGCGGTCGGCCTCGTGCTGCTGACGATCGCCGCGGTCGCCGCCGTGGCGAACTCCGTGATCGGCATCCCGTGGGCGGAGGCGTTCGTGCTCGGCGCGATCCTGGGCCCGACCGACCCGGTCTCGGCCGCCGCCGTGCTCGACCGGCTCGGGGTGACCGGGTACGCCAAGACGATCCTGGAGGGGGAGTCGCTGGTCAACGACGGCACCGGCCTCACCGCCTACAAGATCGGGCTCACCGCCGTCGCCTCGGGGGCCGGCTCGGCGCCGCACATCGCGCTGCAGTTCGTTGGCGTGGCCGCCGGCGGGATCGCCATCGGGCTGGCCGTCGGGTGGGTGTTCGCGCACCTGCGCCGGCTCGTCACCGAGCCGGCGCTGGACGTCACGCTGTCGCTCGTCACGCCGTTCGTGGCCTACGTGCCGGCCGAGCAGATCGGCGTCTCCGGCGTGCTCGCCGTGGTGGCGGCGGGGGTGTACGTGGGCGCGCGCTCGCTGGACATCATCGAGGCCGGCACCCGGCTGCGCACGCTGGCGTTCTGGGAGTCCACGAGCTTCCTGCTCGACGGCCTGCTGTTCCTGCTCATCGGCCTGGACATCCCCGTCATCCTGCGCGGCATCCAGGGCACGGACGCGCTGAGCCTGGCCGGCTACGCGCTGCTCATCACCACCGTGGTGATGGTCGTCCGGATGGCCTGGATGCTCCTGCTGCCGCCGCTGCTGCACTCGCACACGCCGCGTCCGGAGCGCCTGGCGATCGGCTGGAGCGGCATGCGCGGCGCGCTCTCCCTCGCGGCCGCGCTGGCCATCGGCAGCCGCGGCTTCGCCGACCGCGACCTGGTCATCTTCATCGCCTACGCCGTCGTGGTGCTCACGCTCGCCGTGCCCGGGCTGACGCTGGCGCCGCTGCTGCGCCGGGTCGGGCTGACCGAGGACGAGTCGCGCCTGCGCGCGGATGCCGAGGCGCGGCTGCGGATCACCCACGCGGCGCTCGAGCGGCTCGAGGACCTGGCGGCCGACGGCGCGCCGGAGCACGTCGTGGCGCGGCTGCGGGAGCGCTACGAGTCCCGCATCGAGCGGCTCGAGCGGCGCCTGGGCGAGAACCCGGAGACCGAGCACGACACCGATGTGGCCGTCAGCGCGCGGCTGCTGGCCGCGCTGATCGAGGCCGAGCGCGAGGACCTGCGGCGGATGCGCCGCGAGCGCGCCTACACCACCGAGACGCTGCGCGAGATCGAGCGCGAGCTCGACCTGGACGAGAGCCGCCTGCGCGCGCGGATCCGGCTCTGACAGCATTGGCCGGGATGCTGGCCGCCATCCTCGAGTCGGGCGACCCCGAGCGCCTCTACACGGGGCTGTCGCTGCTCGTCTCCGCCGCCTCCGAGGGGCGACCGGCGCGCGGGCTGGCCATGTTCGGCGCGCTCGGGCCGCTGCTGGACCCGGACCTCGAGGCCCGGGCGCGGCGCGAGGCGGTGCACGTGAGCGAGGCCGAGCGCGCCGCGTTCGCCCGCACGCTGGCCCAGCTGCGCGACGCCGCTGCCGAGCTGCCGGACTGCTCCATCTGGGCGTGCGCGGCGGCGGTGCAGGCGGTCGGCGCCGAGCGAGCCGACGTCGAGTCGCGGCTCGCGGGCATCACCTCCACGCCGCAGTTCTTGCGCGAGGCCCAGGGCGCGCAGCTGGTGGTCGTGTGAAGCGGCTGCTGCCGCTGCTGGTCGTGCTCGCCGGCTGCGGCAGCGCGCCGGCCGACCTCTTCGTCGTCCACCGCACGGGCAGCGGGAACAACGCCCGGCTCACCCTGCTCGTCCAAGACGACGGCTACGTGGTGTGCAACGGCGGCAAGGAACGGTCGATCTCCAACGCCCGGCTGCTCGACGCCCGCCAGCTCGCCCGCGACCTCGCGCCCCAGGCGCAGCTGCACGTCGAGCTCCCGCCCGGGCCGCGGTCGGTCCTCTCCTATCGGGTGCGCCTGCAGGCGGGCACGGTCTCGTTCTCCGACACCTCCCGGCCGCTGCCCGGCGCCTTCGCCCGCGTGACCGCGTTCACCGCCGACGTGTCGGAGTCGGTGTGCGGTATCAAACGCGGATGAGCGTGTTCGAGGCGATCGCCGGCAACGAGCTGGAGGCGCTGCGGGCCGAGCTGCCCGCGGCGGCCTCGGCCCGCGACGAGCAGGGCGTGTCCGCGCTGCTGTTCGCGCTCTACCGGCGCAATGACGCGGCGCGCGACGCGCTGTTGGAGGCGGGCGCGGAGGTCGGGCCGGCCGAGGCGGCGGCGCTCGGGCGGACCGACGGGCTGGACCCGGCCGCGCGCAGCGGCGACGGGTTCACCTCGCTGCACCTGGCGGCGTACTTCGGCGGCGCCGAGACGGTGCGGGCGCTGCTGGCCGCGGGCGCGGACCCGGACGCCGACGCCGCCAACCCGTTCGGCGTGCGGCCGCTGCACTCGGCGGCATCGGTCGGCGACCGCGAGTCGGTGCGCGCGCTGCTGGAGGCGGGCGCCGACCCGAACGTGCGCCAGCAGGGCGGTTACACGCCGCTGCACACCGCCGCGCACAACGACGACGCCGAGCTCGTGCGGCTGCTGTTGGCACATGGCGCCGACCAGGCCGTGCGCACCGACGACGGCCAGACCGCGGCCGACATGGCCGGCGAGGTCACCCGGGGCCTGTTGTAGGCGCGCGGACCCCGCGGCTCGTTGCGCCGGCGAACTGCGGCTGGGTGGGGAAGCGGTCTCCTCGCGGCGCTATGAGGTTCACACACCCGTGCGCCGGCGGCCTGGAAACGAACATCTCCGCACGGCGGCGAGGGCTCTTACTCCCCTACCCAGCCGCAGTTCGCCGGCCCCGGCAGAGCGCCGGACGACAACTCAAGCCGTGAAGTGGACCTTGCCGTTCGAGCGGGCGCGGGCCTGGGCGCGGTCGATGAAGTCCAGCCGCTTCAGCGCCGCGCGGAACAGGCGGGTGACGAGCTTCATCCGGGCGGTCTCCGAGCGCAGGTCGAGCAGGCCCTGCTTGGCGTCGAGGCCGAACTCGACGGTGGCGGCCATCTCGTAGGCCGTCATGCCGCCGATCTCCTCCTCGTCGGCCTCGCGGTCGGTGGCCTGGGAGACGAGGTCGGCGTAGGCGGCGTGCGCCTCGGCGGCCGCGTCGGCGTCGACCGTCTCGTCGCGGTCCTCGAGGAACTCGACGGTGCCGGCGGGGTAGGCGAGCTCCTCCTGGCGGGCCTCGATCCGGAACGCGCGCGTGCCGCGGGCCACGAGGTTCAGCCGGCCGTCGGGCATGCGCTCGAGCACCTCGGCGATCTCGCACGCGCAGCCGACCTCGCGCAGCCCGTCGTCGGCCAGCCAGACGATCCCGAACTCCGACTCCTCCTCGAGGCAGCGGGCCATCATCGTCTTGTAGCGCTCCTCGAAGATGTGGAGCGGGACCAGCTCGCTCGGCAGGGCGACGATGCCCAGCGGGAACAGGGGGAAGTCCCGGACCAGCGGCACGACCAGGGAGTCTAGGCTGCCGCGCGTGCCCGACCTCTACGTGCAGCGCGACCAGCCGCCGGGCGTGCCGCCGCTGCACCTGACCGGCGAGCGCACGCTGCCCGACGTGCCGGAGGAGAACTACTGGTTCCGCCGCCACCTCGCGGTCTACGAGTGGATCGGCGCCCGCGTGCACGGCCGCCGGGTGGTCGACCTGGCCTGCGGCGAGGGCTATGGGAGCGCGGTGCTGGCCCGCACGGCGGCGAGCGTCGTGGGCGTCGACGCCAACCCGGAGGCGTTCGCGCACGCCGCGGCCAAGTACACGGGCGACGGGGTCGGCTTCGAGCGCGACATGGTCGAGCTCTGGCAGGGCGACGTCGACTGCGTCGTGTTCCTGCAGACGATCGAGCACATCCCGGACCCGGACGCGATGCTCGCCCACATCCGCGAGCTGATCGGTCCCCACGGCGTGGCCTACGTCTCGACGCCGAACGTGCTCACGCTGGCCCCCAAGGGCGCCGAGCGCTCGGGCAACCCGTGGCACGTCCGCGAGTATCGGCCGCACGAGTACCGCGCGCTGTGCGAGCGCCACTTCGCCCGGGTCGACCTGCTCGGGCTCTTCCACGCCCGCAAGCTGCGCGCGCACGAACTCGCGATCGAGCACCTCGGCTGGGACCGCATCCACGCCGCGCTGCGGCTCACCAAGCCGTTCTACGACCGCTTCACGCCCGCGATCTCGGCCCGCGACTTCGCGCTGCGCCGCGGCGATCTCGAGCGTTCCCTCGACCTGCTGGCGGTGCTGCGGCCTCAAGCTCCGGACAGGGTCTGACGATGTTCCGGGTGGGCGACGTGTAAGGTGCGTCGCCGTCAAAGAGCCGAGTCCTCGCCGGTCAGACCGGTGGGGAGCGGGGGAACCGATGGAGCCATGGTCACGGCTCCCGGGGCGAATCGCCGCCAGATGGCGGCGTAGCGCAGGTCATCGCGCGAGCCCGACAGCTAACCCCGTAGGCGCGATGAGACCAAGGAGTTCCCAGCCGTGCCCAACAGCCGTGACTTGTCTGAGCCCAGACCGTGGCTCGACTCTCAGCGCCGCTCGCGCGGGCGGCGCCTGGCCGCCCTGCGCGCCCGCCGGCGCCGCTGGTCGCTGCGCAGCGGCCTCGGCGTGGCGCTCGCGTCGCTGACCGTCGCCACCGGCGGCGCGCTCGCCGCCGGCTCCACCGGCGGCGCGTCCGCGCCGGCCGCCTCGTCCGCATCGTCCGCCAAGACCGGCACGAGCACGGTCAAAGCGGTCCAGCGGGCGCTCGGCATCAGCGCCGACGGCATCGCCGGCCCGCAGACGCGGCGGGCGATCAAGCGCTTCCAGCGCACCCACGGCCTGACGGTCGACGGCGTGATCGGCCCGGCGACGCTGGGCGCGCTCGGCATCTCGGCCACGCCCGCGCGCTCCAGCCTCCACGACGTCGGCGACCCCGAGGCCGAGCTGGCCAAGATCGCGGCGTGCGAGTCCGGCGGTGACCCGACCGCGGTCTCCCGCGACGGCCACTACCGCGGCAAGTACCAGTTCACCCGCGCCACCTGGCGCTCGCTGGGCGCCACCGGCGACCCGGCCAAGGCGCCGGAGGCCACCCAGGACGCGATGGCGGCCAAGCTGCTCGCGCTGCGCGGCACCGCGCCCTGGCC
>JAICUS010000869.1 GCA_025935735.1 Solirubrobacteraceae bacterium
AAGGCCGAGGCCGCGCTGACCGCCGCGGCCGCGAGCTAGGCCGAGCGCGCGGGTCCGCGCGGCGGGGCGCGGGCGAGGCCGGTGGGCGCCTCGTCGGCCGGAAAGTCGACGTGGTCGCCGGCCTCGGCGCGGGCGTAGAGCTCCCACTGGAAGCCGCGCACCGGCGGCGGACGCACGAGGTAGAGCCGCAGGCCGGCGTCGCGGTAGAGCTGGCGGACGAACTCGGCGTCGTAGATCACCGCATTCGTGGGGTCGTCGACGTTGATGTAGAGCGCGTGCTGGAAGGCCTGCATCATCGGCACGGACGCCTTGTCGAACAGGAACCAGGTGCGCGCAGCACCCCGCCCGGCTCCAGGCGCGTGGCGCACTCCTTGAGGTAGAAGGCCACGTCGCGCTCGAGGATGTGGGTGAACACCGAATGCGCATTGACCAGGGTGAAGGTCTCGCGCGTCGGGAAGGCCTGCGGCCGGCGGCGGCCGGCGTTGTTCAGGCCGTTGTTGTAGACGTTGAGGTGGGCGAAGCGGAACCGCGGGTCGAAGCGCGTGAGGTTCTTCGCGCACCAGGCGATCGACGGCTTGTGCAGGTCGAGGCCAAGGAAGGCTTCCGGCCGGTCGCGCTGCAGGAGCAGCTGGCGGGCGAGCCGGCCGCAGCCGCAGCCGAAGTCCAGCACGCGGCGGTAGGCCGGGAGCGGGACGTCGTCTCCGAACACCGGATCGCCGCTGCGGTTCTCGAAGGGCTCGGTGTCCGACAGGCCGACCGTCAGGCGCAGCTCGAGCGGCGGCATGGGCGGCGCGTCGTCAGCCACGCGGGGGCGTTCCTTCTGGACGGGATTGGAGCGGCCGGGGGGAATCGAACCCCCGACATTCAGCTTGGGAAGCTGACGTTCTACCTCTGAACTACGGCCGCATATCAAGCGCTTGGCTCGGCGCCTCAACTAGCCGCGCGCGCCGGCCGCGGCAAGGGCTCAGTCCGGCGCCGACCAGCCGGCCGGCAGCTTGGTCCCCGCGCCGGCGGCGGCGACCGCGGCCTCGAAGAAGGCGCCCAGTTGGGCAGCGGCCAGGGGATCTGTGAAGAGCTCACGCCGCGCCGCCTCGGCCATGCTCGCGCGGAGCGCCTCGCGGCGGGCGGGATCGGCGCCCAGGCGCACGGCGCGGTCGGCGTAGTCCTCCAGCCGGTCGACCACCAGCTCGGCGCCGGCCTGCATCTGGCCGTAGAGGCCCGCCACCACCCGGCCGCGCGCGAAGGGGCCGGGCCAGGTGACGGTGGGCACGCCGAACTGCATGGCGTCGTAGAAGGTCGCGCCGCTGCCGAACCGCGGCGGGTCGAGCAGCAGGTCCATCTCGGCGACGAGCGACAGGTAGCCGGCCATGGGCCGGCGCGGCTGGAAGACCACGCGGGGCGCGATCTCGGGGAAGCGCTCGGCCCAGCGGCGGCGAAGCGCCGCCTTCCAGCTCGCCCGCCCGCCCTCGGCGAGGACCAGCCAGCCGGTGGGGTCGCGGCGGACGATCTCGGCCAGGACGGCGTCGAACTGCGGGTGCAGCTTGAACAGGCTCTGCAGGCAGCCGTAGAGGACGCCGTCCTCGGGCAAGCCCAGGGCGGCGCGGCCGACCCCCGCGGCCGGCCGCGGGCCCTAGCAGCAGGCCATCCGCGGCAAGCGCACCAGCCCCTCGGT
>JAICUS010000038.1 GCA_025935735.1 Solirubrobacteraceae bacterium
CGCGCTCGGCCGCGCTGGTGCGCTGGGCGCGCGGCCGGCGGATCGACCTCGCGCTCGGCCACGGCTCCAACGACGTGTCGATCGCCGCCGCGCTGCTGCGCATCCCGTCGGCCACCGCGTTCGACTACGAGTGGGCGCGCGTGCAGCACTCGATGAACTGCCGGCTGGCCCGCCGCGTGGTGGTGCCGGAGATCATCCCGCCCGAGCGCCTGGCGCCTTACGGCGCGACGGCGGAGAAGCTGCGCCGCTACGCCGGCCTCAAGGAGGAGTACTACCTGGCGGACTTCGAGCCGTCCGGCGAGGTCCTGGACGAGCTGGCGATCGACCCCGCCGAGCCGCTCGCCGTCGTGCGCACCCCGCCCGCGGTGTCGCTCTATCACCGCTTCGACGCGCCGGTGTTCGCCGAGGTGCTCGAGCGGCTGCGCGGGCGCCAGGTCGTCGTGCTCCCGCGCACGCCCGAGCAGCGGGCCGAGCTGGCGCGCCGCGGCGGCTTCACCGTCCCCGAGCGGGCGGTGGACGCGCAGTCGCTGATCGCCCACGCCGACCTCGTGATCTCCGCCGGCGGCACGATGAACCGCGAGGCGGTCGCGCTCGGCACGCCCGTGTGGACGACGTTCGAGGGCCGGCTCGGCGCGGTGGACGAGCGGCTGATCGCCGAGGGGCGCCTGCGCCGGCTCGAGCGCGCCGACGACGTCGTGCTCGCCCGGCGCGACGGCGCGGCCGCTCCGCCGCGGGTCCGGCGCGACCCCGCCGTGCTCGCCGATCTGCTGGTTAAGGGCGATTGAGCGCGCGGCCTCCCGCCGAGGCGCTCAATAGACTGCTCCGGATGCGCCGCCGGATCCGCGGTGCGGCCTTTCCGATCCATCGCCACGCCCTGCCCCAGGTGGCGTTGGACGCGGGGCTGGTCGCGCTGGCTTACTACCTGGCCTATCGCCTTCGCTTCGATGGCGGCGTCCCGACCCTCTATCACGACCTCTTCACGAGCACGATCGTGTTCGCGGTGCTCGGGTCGCTGGCCTGCTTCGCCGTGGCCGGCGTCTACCGGCACTGGATGCGCTACTCCTCGCAGCGCGAATATTTGAAGATTGCCGAAGGTGCCTTGCTGGCGGTGCTCGCGCTCGTCGGCTACGTCACGGTCGTCGGGCCGAAGCTGCTGCTCGCCCCGTCGGGGTTCGTCAAGCTCGGCGTGCCCACCGGCGTGCTCGTGCTCTGGGGCCTGCTGATGGCGTTCTTCCTCGCCGGCACGCGGTTCCTCGTCCACCTGGTCTACGAGCGGCCGCTGCGCGGTTTCCGCACGCCGCGCGACGCGCGCTCGGTGCTCATTGTCGGCGCCGGCGACGGCGGCCGCGCCGTGCTGCGCGAGGTCCTGCGCAACCCGGAGCTGCGGCTGCGCCCGCTCGGGTTCATCGACGACGACCCGCGCAAGCAGAACATGCGGGTCGATCGCGGCCTGGCCGTGCTCGGCACCACCGCGGAGCTCGCCGACGTGCTGGACGACGTCGAGCCCGACGAGGTGCTGATCGCGATCCCGTCCGCGCCGGGCACGATGCGCGCGCGGGTGGTGAGCGCGTGCCGGGCGCGCGGGGTGCCGGTGCGCACGCTGCCCACCGTGTTCGAGCTGCTGCAGAACGGCGGCCGGCTCACCCGGCAGATCCGCGACGTGCGCGTGGAGGACATCCTCGGGCGCGACCCGGTGCGGATGGAGGTCGAGCTGGTGGGCGGCTATCTCACCGGCCGCTGCGTCATGGTCACGGGCGCCGGGGGGTCGATCGGCGCCGAGCTCTCGCGCCAGATCGCCCGCGTCGGGCCGAGCACGCTCGTGCTGCTCGACCACGCCGAGGAGAGCCTGTTCGAGATCCACCGCGAGCTCGCACAGGACCGCCACTTCGCCAACGCGGTGGCCGTGCTGGCCGACTGCAAGGACGAGGAGCGCGTCCGCGACGTGCTGGCCGAGCACCGGCCCACGGTGGTCTTCCACGCCGCGGCCTACAAGCACGTGGCGATGCTGGAGCGCGACCCGGCGCAGGCCGTGCGCAACAACGCCCTGGGCACGCGGGCGGTCGTCCGGGCGGTCGGCGACGCCGGGGTCAAGACGTTCGTGCTCGTCTCCACCGACAAGGCGGTCGAGCCGACGACGGTGATGGGCGCGTCCAAGGCGCTCGCCGAGTGGGCGGTCGAGGCGGCCGACGCCCGCTACGAGGACACGGCGTTCTGCTCGGTGCGGTTCGGCAACGTGCTGGGCTCGTCGGGCTCGGTGGTGCCGATCTTCCGCCGCCAGATCGCCGCCGGCGGGCCGGTGACGGTGACCGACCAGGGCATGACGCGCTACTTCATGACCATCCCGGAGGCCGTCCAGCTGGTCATCCGGGCCGGGTCGCTGGCCGCGGGCGGCGAGGTGTTCGCGCTCGAGATGGGCGAGCCCGTGTCGATCATGGAGCTGGCCCAGGACATGATCCGGTTCTCGGGCCTGGAGCCGGGGCGCGACATCGCGATCGAGATCGTGGGCGCGCGCCCGGGCGAGAAGCTGCACGAGCAGCTGTTCAACTCCTACGAGCGGCCGCAGCCCACCCCGGCGCAGAAGATCATGCGGGCCGTCCGCCCGCCGGTCGACCCGGCGTGGGTGGAGTACGTGTTCGACAAGGTGTCCCTGCTCGTGGCCGAGGGGGACGCGGCGGGCCTGGCCGCCGCCGTGGCGGAGCTGGCGGACGCCCGCACGGCGATGGTCGAGGCGTCCTCGGAGACCCCCGGCGGGGCCGCCGCCTAGACTGGGGCGCTGACGCATGGTCTTGCTCGCGTTCTCGCTCCAGGACCAGATCGAGAAGTACGGCGCCTACGTCGGCATCGTCGCCTTCTTCGGCCTGGCCATCCTGTCGTTGCTCTACTTCGCCCAGGCGCGCGAGGTCAAGCGCCTGCGCGACTGGGCCGGCCGCGCGCCCGAGCGGGCGGCCGAGGTGGAGGCGATGGCCATCGAGCACGCCGAGGAGCTGCGCCGGGCGCGGCAGGAGCCGGCGCCCGCGCCGGCTCAGGCCCCGGCCGCGCAGCCCGCGCCGGCCACGGCCGCCGCGGGGGCGGCCGGCAACGGCGCCGTCAAGCTCGCGCCGGCGGAGGTGGCCGCGCTCGCGTTCGCCCGCGCGGCCGGCGTCCACACGCCGCATCCGCCGCGCCCGCACCCGGCGCCCGTGCCCGCCGCGGTCCCGGCCACCGAGGTCGCGGCCGCCGGCGCCGCCACCGCGACCGGCGACGTCGCCGCCGTGCAGGACCTTGCCCCGGCCAGCAACGGCCACGGGACCGGCACCGTGCCGCCGCCGGTCGCCCCGGCCGAGGACGCCGCGCCGGCGGCGGCTGAGCCGGCCGTCCCGGCGCCGGCCACTCCCGCCGCGCGCCGCGAGGAGGCCCCGCCGCCGCCGGCCTCACGCCGGCCCGCGCCGGCCGCGCCGCTGCGCCAGACCCCGCCGCCGCGCCGGCCCGCCCCGCGCCGTCCCGTCTCCGCCGCGCGCCCCGCGCGCCGCGAGAGCTCCACGCGCGCCGTGGTGCTGACCGCCGTCGTCGGCGTGCTCGTCCTCGGCGCGGCCGCGTTCGCGGTCACCCAGCTGTTCGGCGGCGGCGACAACACGCCGGCCAAGCCGCCGAAGGTCGCCCAGTCGACCGCGGCGCCGACCGCCACGGGCACCGCCACCGCGCAGGCGACGCCCGCCCTGACCAAGGCGACGATGCGCGTCGCGGTCTACAACGGGACCATCCAGTCCGGCCTGGCGGGCGGGGTCGCCGACCAGCTCGTCAACCTGGGCTACACCCGGGACAACGTCGGCGCGGACACCTACACGCCCAACCAGCAGCGCCAGGCGTCCGTGGTGATGTACGAGCGCGGCGACCGCCCCGCCGCCGCCCAGGTCGCCCGCGACCTGAACATCTCGGACGTGCGGCTCATCGACTCCGCGACGCAGCAGCTCATCGACGCGTCCGGCAAGAAGTGGGACGTGATCGTGATCGTCGGCGCGGACAAGAGCCAATAGTGCCCGCCCCCGAAACTACGGCGGGTTCTGGCGGGCCCCCGCCGCGTCTGCCGGCACCCGCCGTATTTCCGAGGACGACCACTAGTTGACGGTCGTCGCCCGGGTCACCTTCCTGGTGCTGCTCGGCGCGACGTTCGCGGCGTTCTTCGTCGCCCAGCGGCTCAAGAGCGCGCCGCCGACGATCCGGGTCAAGGGCCTCGCGGTGCTCTTCTCGCCCAACGGCGACGGGCGCCGGGACGTCAACCGCTTCTCGCTCACCTCGGCCAAGGCGGCCGACGACGTGGCCGTCGACGTGGTCGACGCGTCGGGCCTGCGGGTGCGGCGGCTCGTCAGCGGCGTGGACCTGCGCCCCGACGTGCCGCTGGGGCTGCGCTGGAACGGCCGCACCGACGCCGGCCGGCGCGCCCCGGACGGCCGCTACCGCCTGCGGGTCACGCTGCGCGCGCAGGCCCGCACGCTGATCGTCCCGAGCCTGACCGTCGTGGACACGCGGCCGCCGCACTCCACGGTGTGCGTCGGCGTGCGCTGCACGGAGAGCCGGACGGCGAACATCGTGGCGCCGGGGACGCGCCCGATCCGCGTCTACGTCAAGGGCGTCTCGCGCAAGTTCCCGACGCAGGTGGTGGTCCTGCGCACCGACGACGGCCCGCCGCACGTGGTGGGGCGCTTCCAGGGCGACCCGGGCGCGCACCGGCTCGAGTGGGACGGGCTGGTCGACGGCGCGCCGGCGCCGCCGGGGATCTACCTGTTCCGCGTGCGGGTGCGCGACGTGGCGGGCAACATCGCGGTCACGCCGCGCCACCTGCGCGCCGACGACATCCGCGGGCGGCCGGGCCTGACCATCCGCGGCCTCGCCGCCCAGCCGCCGGTGCGCCCGGTGACCGCGGGCCACCGCGCGGAGTTCTTCGTCGACGCGCGGGGCAAGCCGTATCGCTGGAGCGTGCGCCGCATCGGCTACCCGCAGATCCGCCGGCGCGGGACGGGCCGCGGGCCGCAGCTGTCGTTCCACGCGCCGCGCGGCAACTCCGGCGCCTACCTGCTCTCGCTGCGCGCCGGGCGCTTCAAGACCACCGTGCCGTTCCTCGTGCAGTCCGAGCAGCGGGCCAAGATCCTCGTGGTCGTGCCGGCGATCACCTGGCTGGGCACCGACCGCGTCGACGACCCGCCGTTCGACGGCCTGCCGAACACGCTGACCGACGGCGGCGCGGTCCACTGGCCGCGCGTGCTGTCCGGGCTGCCGCAGGAGTTCGCGGACGTCACCGCGCCGCTGCTCGTGTTCCTCGACCGCCACGGCGTCCGCTACGACCTCACGAGCGACATCGACCTCGCCGAGTCGACCAACCCGCGGGCCAGCGACCGCAAGGGCGTGCTGGTCGCGGGGCCGGAGCGCTGGGTCACCCACGCCGTGGCCAAGCGGCTGCGCCGCTACGTCAGCGACGGTGGCCGGCTCGCCTATCTCGGCCCGGACACGCTGCGCCGCGGCGTCACGCTGAGCCTGCGCGACGCGGGTGACGCCGGCACGCTCAGCCGCCCCACGCAGCCCACGTCCACCGACGCGCTCGGCGCCCGCATCGAGCGCCCGCGCAGCCCGTCCCCGCCGGCCGCGCTGATCCAGTTCGACGGCAACCCGGCCTACGGGCTGATGACCGGCATCGGCCCGAACGGCCTGCCGGGCTTCTCGCAGCTCGAGGAGTCGGCCAACGAGCTGCCCGCCCACGCCAAGCTGCTCGCCGCCGTCGGCCAGGACCTGACCGACACCGAGGTCGCGCAGGCCCAGCAGTCCGGCAAGCCCGCCCGCGAGCTGCGCCCGGCGCTGACCGCCATCCGGCTCGGCAAGGGCCTCGTCATCCGCATCGGCCTGGCCCAGTGGACCCAGAAGCTCCGCGAGCCGGCCGTCGCCCAGGTGACGAGCAACATCGCCGACCTCCTGCGCGGCCTGACCCCGCGCATCCGCACCGAGCGCTAGACCCGGAGCCGCTGCCCGGGATAGATCAGGTCCGGGTCCGCCACCCGGTCCCGATTGAGCGCCCACAGCGCCGGCCACGCGGTGCCGACCCGCACGGCGATCCCCGACAACGTGTCGCCCGAGCGCACGACATACACGCGCCCCACCGGCCGGACCACCACGCCAACCGTCGCCGCCGCGCCGACCGGACGCGCGGCCGCGGCCGGCGTCCCGGCCACGACGGGCCGCCCGGTCCGCGGGACTCGCGCGCTGTGCCGATGCCGCGGCGCCGCCGCTCGGGGCGCGGCCTTGGCGGCGGGCGCTGCGGCGAGCGGAGCGGCGGTGACGGTGGGCGTGGCGGTCGGGGCGGCGGTGGCAGCGGCGGTGGCGGACGGCGCCGCGGCGGCTCCTCCGGCCTCCTCACCAGCCGCCGTAACCGCTGGCGCACCCCCACCGCTCGTGGCCGCCGCCGCGGCCGCCGCGCCGCCGCTGCTCGGCGTCGCACCGGCTGCGGCCGCCGCATCGCCGAGCGCCGCCGCACCAGCGGTCGCAGCCGGCGTCGCCGTGGGAGCCGGCGCCGAGGCGGTCGCAGGCGGCGGCGTGATCGCGGGCGCCGGCGTCGCGGCCGCCTCGGCACCGGCCGGGTCTGCGTCGTCGGCCGGATCGGGCGGCTCGCCGGGTGCCGGGGCGTCCGCGGGGTCGGTGTCGGGGGTGTCGTCGGCCGGGGGTGAGGGATCCGTGTCCGGGTCGGGGATCTCGTTCAGGCCGAGCTGCTGCTGGACCTGCGGCACGGTCTGGGCGTGGGCCAGCGGCGCGCCGAGGGCGCCGGCGGCCAGCAGGCCGGCGGCGAGCGGGGCGATCCGGGCGCTCATTCGTCGTCTTCGTCGCCGAAGTAGCGGCGCCCGACCCACCGCGTGGCGAGGTAGCCGACGCGCCCGGTCGCACCGCCGACCACGATCCCCGCGAGGATCCCGACCGTCCACTCCGTGAACGTGAGCCCGTCCGACGCGGCATCCTGCAGCTGGCTGATCGCGACCATCAGGCCGCCGCCGCAGGCGGCGCCGATCGCGCTGAGCTTGAGATCGCTCATCGCGCTCGATCTTCCAGGTCGAAGCCCTTGGACTTGATCCACTTGTTCAAGCCGGGCGTGAGGACGGCGGCGGCGCAGCCGCCGGTGGCGCCCTGCGCGGCGGCGTCGGCGTCGATGCGCTGATGGCGGACGAGCGCGTAGAGCGTCGTGAGGCCCGCGCCCATCGCGCCGAACAGCGCGCAGTTGACCGCGGCGCGCGCCGTCCACGATCGCCGGCCCCGCTTCGCGTCGCGCTTGAGCCGCGACCGGGCCTGGAGCACCGGCAGCCCCGCGATGTCGGACAGCTCCGTGCTCAGCCTGTCCGCGAAATCCGGCGAGAGCCCGCCCTCCCGCGCGGTGCCGACGGCGCGCCGCCGGTCGATGACCTGGATCGCCGTCTGCATCCCGGCGAGCGGCGCGCCGTAGCGGCAGCGGCCGGTGTAGCTGCCGCGGTCGCCCCACACCGGGGCGACCTGCACGCCGACGCACATCGGCTTCTCGGACCCGAACGGCCACGCGAACGTCGGCGGCATCGCCTGGGCGCGCCCAGGCCACGCGAGGACGAGCAGCAACACGCACAGCAGCCGGCAACGACGCATCGGCACCTCCCGGACCGCATACGAAGGACGCTGGAAGGTCTACGCGCCGCCACCGCCGTGCGCCAGACCCAGTTGTGTCCCGTGTCTGCCGTCTAGGACGGCACGTCTAGTGGATCCGCTCAGACCCGAGGCGGCCGCTCTCGATCCCGCGCGCCTCGAGGCGCTCCCACAGCGGCCGGTTGTCGGCGTGCGGGTCGTCGGTCGCCTCGAGCAGCAGCGGGTCGCGGCCGCCGTCGGCGAGCACGTCGTCGCGCAGCGTCTCGGAGCCGACGACGATCAGCTCGGCCCGCAGCGACGCGGCCAGGTGCAGCTCCTCGAAACGCTCGCGGCGGCGCCGCGGGCCGGCGAGCGTGAGCGCCGCGTAGCGCCAGTACCACAGCTCGGCGCCCTCGTTCGTCGCGATCAGTCCGCGGGCGAGCGCGTACTGCAGCGGATGGAAGATCACCAGGACGCGCGGGAAGCCGGGCAGCCGCATGCGGCGCGCGGCGCCCGCGGCGAGGCCGTCGGCCAAGGGACCGGGCAGCCGGCCCTTGCGCCCCAGCCGCGGCGGGTCGGCGGCCACCACGCCGGGCCCGCTGAGCAGGTCCTCGACGTGCGCGCGCAGCGCGAAGTCCTCCAGCTCGCACGGCAGCAGCAGCAGGCACAGCGGCCGGGGCTGGATCGGCGCGGTGGTCTCGGCCGCGCGCGTGAGCGTGAACGTGCTGCCGATGTGGCCCGCGCGCGGCCCGATGCTGCTTCCGGTCTGGGTCATCCCGAGCCACGCTAGCGCGACCGCCCGGCGCGGTGACCGGGTGCGCTTCAGCGCCGGCCGGTGGGCTCGCCGGCGCCGAGGCGCCGGTTGAGCTCCTCGGCCTCCTCCGCCAGCCCCGTGCCGCTCCCCGGGCGCAGCGCGGCCCGCGCCTGGCGCAGGTGGTGGGCGGGGTCGGACCCGGGCCGGCCGAGCGCGCGGACGGCGCGCCAGGAGAACGTCCAGGCGCTCAACCAGCGCACGGCCAGCGCGGCGGGCGCCGAGTGATGCTTGCGCATGTAGCGGTCGCGGTTGCGGGCCGCCTCGACGATCCGGCGCTCCACCGCGTCCTCCGTGCGCGGCTGGGCGTGCCGCACCGCGCGCGCCTCGGGCACGTAGAGCGTCGTCCAGCCCGCGTCGCGCAGCCGCCGGCAGAAGTCCACCTCGTCGACGTAGGCGAAGAACTCGGGATCGAAGAAGCCGATCCCCTCGGCCGCCGAGCGGCGCACCATCAGCGCGGCCGAGTGCGACCAGTGGACGCGCCGGACGCGATCGCCGCGGCTCTGCACCACGCCGCGCCGGTAGAGGCCGACCGCGCTCAGCCACGCCGTCCCGACCGAGCCGAAGCGCCAGGCGGACGGCAGCTGCTCGCCGTCGGCGTTGACCAGCTTCGCGCCGGCGGCGCCGGCCGAGTCGTCGGCGGCCAGCGCCGCGTGCAGCGCGACCGTCGCGCCGGGCTCGAGCTCTGAGTCCTCGTTGAGCAGCAGGCAGAAGCGCCCGCGCGCCCGCTTGAGCAGATCCGTGTCGTTCTCCGCCTTGCCGCGGCGCCGGCCGCAGGCGAACACCTCGGTGGTCGCCGGGTGGCTGCGGGCCGCCTCGGCCGACCCGTCCTGGGAGGCGTTGTCGAGCACGAGCACCTCGGTGGCGAAGTCGACCGTCGCGAGCTCGCGGGCGATCGCGTCCAGGCAGTAGCGCAGCAGCGGCCGCTGCTCGGTGTTGACGACGCAGAATGAGAGCTCGACTGACACCGTGGGACTGCATACTGAAGCGCACAAGCGCGACCTGCCAGCATCTCGCGGCCGATGCGCTCCCTCTTCTGGATCGCCGCCGCCCTGCTGGCCTGGACGCAGGCCCTCTACGCGCCCGCGCTGGCGCTCGCGCGCCGGCTGCTCGGCTCGCCCCCGCCGGCGCCCAACGGGCCCCTGCCGGAGCCGCCGCCCCGCGTCTCGCTGATCGTCGCCGCCTACCGCGAGGAGGCGGTGATCGCCGCCAAGGTGGCCAACGCGCTGGCGCTGGACTGGCCGCGCGAGCGCCTCGAGGTGATCGTGGCCGTGGACGGCGGCGGCGACGCCACGGCCGCGCGCGCCCGCGCGGCCGGCGCACACCTCGTGCTCGAGCTGCCGCGCGGCGGCAAGATCCGCGCCCAGGACGCGGCCGTGCGCGCCGCATCGGGCGAGCTGCTGGCGTTCTCGGACGCCAACGCGCTGTGGGAGCCCGGCGCGCTGAAAGCACTGGCGGCGCCGTTCGCCGACCCGGGCGTGGGCTACGCCTGCGGCCGCGTCGAGTTCACCAACGAGTCCGGCACCAACCAGGAGGGCCTCTACTGGCGCTACGAGCTGTGGCTGCGCGCCCAGGAGTCCGCGCTGGCGTCGGTCACGGGCGGCAACGGGGCGATCTACGCCGTGCGCCGCGAGTGCTACGTCGAGGTCGACCCGATCATGGGCCACGACCTCTCGCTGCCGTTCCGGATCGTCAAGGCGGGGCGGCGCGCCGTGTTCGCCCCGGACGCCCGGGCGAGCGAGAAGATGGTCCCGACGATCGAGGGCGAGTGGGCCCGCAAGCGCCGGATGATGGCCCACGGCTGGCCGATCGTCGTCCGCGGCGGGCTGCTGGACCCGCGCGGCTACCCGCCGCTGTACGCGGCGATGATCGCCTCGCACCGGCTGCTGCGCTACGGCACGCCGTTCCTGCACGTGCTGCTCGGGGCCGCGAGCCTGGCGCTGCTGGGCCGCGGGCGCGTCTACGCGCTGGCCGCCGTCGCCCAGGCCGCGCTGCTCGCCGGCGCGGCGGCCGGCGGCCGGGTGCGCGCCCGGCCGCTCCTGGTCGCCCGCTACTACGTGCTCACCACCGCCTCGCTGGCCGCCGGCCTCTACGACTGGCTGCGCCACGGCACCGAGGCCGGCTGGGAGGCCCCGGAGGGCACGCGGTGAACCCGTACCTGCTGTCGCGGCGCAAGCGCGCGCTCGACCTGCTCGCGGTGGCCGCGGGCGCCGTCGTCGCCGCGCCGCTCGTCGGCGTGGCGATGCTGCTGATCCGGCTGGAGACGCACGGGCACGCGATCTACCGCCAGCGCCGGGTGGGCCGCGACGGCGTGCCGTTCGAGCTCTACAAGCTGCGCACGATGGTGTCCGGGGCCGAGCGGATCGGGCTCGGGATGGCGGTCGACGAGGGCGACGAGCGGATCACCCGGGTCGGCGCCGCCCTGCGCCGCTTCTCGATCGATGAGCTGCCGAACCTGCTCAACATCGCCCGCGGCGAGATGTCGCTCGTCGGCCCCCGGCCGACGCTGCAGGCCCAGGTCGACCGCTACTCCGAGCGCCAGCGCCGGCGGCTCGATGCGCGCCCCGGGCTCACCGGCTGGGCGCAGGTCAACGGCCGCGCGTCATTGCCGTGGGCCGACCGGATCGAGCTCGACATCTGGTACATCGAGCACGCCTCGCTGCGGCTGGACCTGCACATCATCGCCCGCAGCGTCCACATGGCCATCACCGGCCATGGCCTCTATCGCGGAGCGACAGGCGGATGGAGATAGACCGGGGGGCTGCCGCGGGGCGGGCGGGCTGAATCTCCCGCTTTAGGGAACGATCTCCGGGCCCTTGTCGATGTACTGGTCGTGGAAGGTCCGCAGCGCGTCGAAGACCTTGTCGTTCATCTGCGGGCAGCCCACGTAGTGGCCCCAGGCGGAGGCCGCGACGGCGTAGGGCATCTTCGTCGTGTTCTGGAACAACAGCATGTGGTAGCCGTTGTTCTCCTCGGACACGAGCGTCTCGAGCTCCTTGACCGTCTGCTGCGAGGAGCCCGGCTTGTACTGGACCTCGATCCGGCCGTGCTCGAGCGGGTGGACGAGCATGCCCAGCCGCGGCGTGTCGCCGGGCAGGTAGGTGCCGTCCTGGTACCAGTTCGGGTTGTGGTTGCCCGACGTGGGCGGGTTCGTCTTGTAGTCCGACGCCTTGAAGTCCTTGGTCTCGTGCGTATTGCCCTCGATCGGGGCGTTGACGAGCTTGCACCCGGCCGCCTCGGCCGCCTGCTTGAGGTTCGCGGTCTGCTGGCCGGGGATCTTGGCGCTGGCCTTGGCCGCCGTCGGCTGGCCGACGTCGCCCTGGGCGCCGCTGCCGCCGAGCCCGACCACCAGCAGCACGACCACGCCGGCCACGACGAGCACCGAGAGCAGCCCGCCGAACGCGAACTGCATCCGCTTGCGCCGCGCGGCGGCGGCGTGCTCGGCCTGCTCGCGCTCCATGCGCTCGCGACGGCGCCGTTCCTTTTCCTCCTGCCGGCTGGCCATGTCCGGCGTGAGGGTAGCGAGCGATTCTGCGATCAGGACGCTGCCGTCCGCACGGCGGCGGGGCGCGGGCGCCAACATTCGTCGACGAAGCGCGCGATCTCGTCCGTGAGCCGGCGCGGCGCCACGCGGAGCTCGAGGATCGAGTGGGCCTGCAGCAGGCGGGCGTCCGGCAGCTCCTCGGCCAGCATGCCGGCGTCCGAGAACGGATGGATCATGTCGTACTGGTGCCCGATGACCAGCGTCGGCGCCCCGATCGCCCGCCGCTCCTCGCGCGGCGGCGCCGTGCGGCCGAAGAACAGGCCCTGGAGCACGGCGGCGCTGGGGGCCGGATCCTGGCGGATCCAGTCGAGCAGGATGTCCGCCTGCCAGGGGAGCCGCCGGCGCGGCACCGCGCGGGCGGCCCGGGCCACCGCGCGCATCCCCGGCTCGCCGAACGTGAGCGCCAGCATCAGCGGCGTGAACGCCAGCGCGCAGCCGAGCAGCGCGTGGTCGAGCACCGGCATCTCGATCACCATCCCGCGCACGCGCCCGGGCGCCTGCGCGGCCGCCTCGAGCGCGACGTTGGCGCCCAGCGACGTGCCCAGGATCACCGCGTCGCGGTCGCCGAGCTCGTCCAGCAGCGCGACCACCTGGCGCCCGTAGGCGGGCATCGAGTAGCGCCACTGGTCGTGCGGGCGGTCGGACTCGCCGTGGCCGAGCAGGTCCAGCGTGACCGCGCGGTGGCCGTGGCCGGCCAGCGCGCGGGCCAGGGCCTCGTGCATGCGCTGCGAGAACAGCAGGCCGTGCAGCAGGACGATCGGCCGCGGCCCGTCGCCGTGGACCGTGTAGGCCAGCCGCTGCCCGTCGAGGGTGAAGGTCGGCACGGCCGCCGATCCTATTGTGAGCTGCGATGCCGGACCTCCGCCCGATGCGCCACGACGACGCTCCTGCCGTCTTCGAGCTGGCCGTCCGCTGCTTCACCCACCTCGCCGAGCGCCTCCGGCTGCCCGAGGAGCCGCCGCCGCCCGACCCTGAGGTGGCCTACATCCGCCACCGGCATCTCGTGCGGACCGACCCGGGCGGCTGCTGGGTGGCCGAGCAGGACGGCGAGCTCGTCGGCGCGGCGGAGGCGCTCGTGCGCGAGGGCCTGTGGGGCCTCTCGCTGCTCCTCGTCCATCCGCGCGCGCAGTCCACCGGTGTCGGCACGGCGCTGCTGCGGCGCGCGCACGTGCTCGCCGACGGCGCGCGCGGGCGGATCATCCTGTCCTCGCAGGACGCCCGGGCGCTGCGCGCCTACCGGCGGCTCGGGCTGCGGCCGCAGCCCTGCCTGAAGGCGGTGGGGACGCCGCGCGGCGTGACCGAACCCGCGACCGTGCGCACCGGCACCCGCGACGACATCCCGCTCACCGAAGCGGTCGACCGGGCCATCCGCGGCGCCGCCCACGGCGCCGACATCGGCTGCCTGCTCGACATGGGCGCGCAGCTCTTGGTGGTTCCCGACCGCGGCTACGCCGTGATCCGCCGCGGGGTGCGCCTGCTCGCCGCCACCGATGACGACGCGGCACGCGACCTGCTGCGCGCCGTTCTCGCCCGGGCCGACGGCGAGGCGGAGGTCGACTGGCTGAGCGAGCGCCAGAGCTGGGCGCTGGACGTCTGCCTGGACGCCGGGCTGGACCTGCGCGCCGACGCCGGGACGGTGTTCACGGACGGTGAGATCGGTCCGTTTCGGCCGTATCTCCCGTCCGGCGCCTTCCTCTGAGTCAAAATGATGACTCCGCAACGACTTAGAGGAGACGCGCAGACATGGCCAAGACCCCCCGTTCGCTGACCGGCAAGGTCGCCGTGGTCACGGGCGGCGCCCGCGGCATCGGCCAGGCGCTCGCGCGGGCGCTCGCCCGCGAGGGGGCGATCGTCGCGATCGGCGACCTCGACGGCGCCGGCGCCGAGGCCACCGCCGCGGAGCTGGGCGGCCGCGCCTACGGCGCGGCGCTCGACGTCACCGACCGCCCGGCGTTCGCCGCCTTCCTCGACGACGTCGAGCAGCGCCTCGGCCCGCTCGACATCCTCGTCAACAACGCCGGGATCATGCCGCTGACCCCGCTGGACGAGGAGTCCGACGCCAGCGTCACCCGGCAGCTGGAGATCAACCTGCACGCGGTGATCTTCGGCACGCAGGAGGCGGTGCGCCGGATGCGCCCGCGCGACACCGGCCACATCGTCAATATCGCGTCGCTGGCCGGTCGTGCCGCCGGGCCGGGGATCGCCACCTACTGCGCCACCAAGCACGGCGTGATCGGCCTCTCGGAGGCGGTGCGCGCCGAGCTGCGCGGCACCGGGGTGGAGATCACGGTCGTCATGCCGGGGTTCGCGGCCACCGAGCTGGCGGCCGGCGTGCCCGACCTGCGCTTCGTCCCGCGCGTGACGCCGGAGGACATCGCCGCGGCCACGGTCGCCGCGCTGAAGGTCCCGCGCTTCGACGTCTGGGTCCCGAAGCGCCTCGCCGGGATCATCACCGTGGCCGCGGTCCTGCCACGCCCCCTGCGCGAGTGGGTGGCGCGCGCGATGAACTCCCAGAAGGTCGTCCACGCCGACCGCGCCCGGCGCGCCGCCTACGAGGCCCGCGCCGCCGCCTCGGCCCCCCACGCCGACGAGGCCGCCTTCGAGGAGGAGACAGCCGCCTGAAGAAACCTAAAGGGGACTGTCCCCTTTAGGTTCGGTGCGGCTCTGGATTCGGCTTCGCAGAGCCGCCCGCGCGCATCGGGGGACTGTCCCCTTCAGGTGGTGAGCCAGTCGGCGATCGTCGCGCCGATCAGGCCGCCCTGGTCCTCTTGGAGGAAGTGGCCGGCGGACGGGACGGGGCGGGGCGCCGGCCGGCCGAGGGCCGCGGCGAACGCCTCGCCCGCCCGGGGTGGGAGCGGGCGGTCCTCGGCGCCCCAGAGCAGCAGCAGCGGCCGGGTGTCCTCGCGCAGCGCGGCCAGGACGCGGGCGCCGGCGGCGGCGCCGGGCGCGTCCGGCGTCTGCGGGATCAGCGGCGGGAAGGCCCGCGCGCCGGCCTTGCTCGCCTCGTTCGGGAACGGCGCGTCGTAGGCGGCGGCCACCGCGTCGCCCGGGTCGGTGAGGCAGCCGCGGCGGACCAGGAAGCCGACCGGCAGCTCCTCGACGTCCTCCACGAACCGCGCGAAGCGGTGCCACGCCTCGCTCATCGGCTGGCGGCCGGTGAACAGGCCGGTGTCCATGGCCACGATGCGGTCGACCCGGTCGGGGTGCTCGACGGCCAGCCGCAGGCCGATCGGGCCGCCCCAGTCGTGGCAGACGAACGTCGCCCCGCGCACGTCCAGCCGCTCCAGCAGGTCGGCCACCGCGGCGGTGAAGCGGTCGTAGGTGTACCAGCCGACGTCGATCGGCTTGTCCGAGCGGCCGAAGCCCGGCAGGTCGGGCAGGATCACGCGGTGGCCGGCCTCCAGCAGCGGCGGCGCGACCTTGCGCCACAAAAAGCTCCAGGTGGGCTCGCCGTGGAACATCACCACCGGCGGTCCGTCGCCCTCGTCGACGTGGGCGAGCCGGATCCCGTCCCACTCGCGGAACCGCGGCTCCCACGGGAAGTCCGGCAGGCCGGCGAGGATCTCGTCGGGGGTGCGGATCGCGTCGGTCATCCCAGGCGCGAGAGCAGCGGCTCGAGCGCCGCGGCCCGCCGGCCGGCGGCGACGTGGATGGCGCGCGGGCTGCGCGACCAGGCGATGACGTTCAGCACCTGCAGACGGTCGAGAACGTACTGGAACGCGAGCGCCTGGCGCCGGGAGGCATAGTCGCGCGAGATCGCGAACGCCCAGCCGCGGGGCGGATCGTCGACGCCGACCACGCGCAGCGGGCGGGCGCGGGAGATCGCCTTGACCACCGTGCCGATGTACATGGCCGCCGCGAGCGCCTCCGGGCGCAGCTTCGCGCCCTTCGGCGCCCGCAGGCCGGTGTCCCGCGGGCGGTCCGGGAGCGGCTGCAGGCCGTCGCCCGGCGCGCTGCCCGGCGGGTGCAGCACCAGGCGGGCATCGTCCGCGCCGGTCTGCAGCGTGTCCTGGCGGATCAGCGCGGCGTGATCGGTGCGGGCGAGCCGCAGGATCTCCTCGGCCGCGCCGAGCTTCCAGAAGTAGTTGGACGAGTCGTCGCCGAACCCGGCCAGCAGCGTGTAGGCCGCCGCGTGACGCAGCGGCGTGGAGTCGAAGTACAGCCGCGCGTAGGGCACGTTCCCCGCCCCGTAGGCCTTCAGCACGCTCTGCAGGTTCCCGATGCCCATGTGGTAGGAGACGAACGCCAGGTCCTCGCGGCCGAAGCGCCGCTTGGCCAGCGCGAGGTAGCGGCCGGTGGCGGCGAGCGCCTTCGCCGGGTCGAAGCGCTCGTCCACCTTGGCCCGCGCGCGGCTCAGCTTCGCCGCCCGCTTGAGCTTCAGGTGGGCGACGGCGCGATCGATGCGGGCGGTGTAGCGGGCGCTGGCCGCGGTGTCGACGCGCATGCCGAGCAGGTCGCGCCCCGTCTGGGCCAGGATCTGCGTGAGGCCGGCCGCGCCGTCGATGCCGCCGGGCGCCCGCGCGTCGGGCCGGCCCGCGCTCTCCAGGAACACGAGCGCCTCCAGGCGGTCCGCGCTCACCCCGACGCGCTCGGCCACCCGCTCGATCGGCTTGCGGAAGCGCAGCGTGCGCTCCGCGCTGAGCGCCACCCCGCTGGGCGAGCGGACGTAGAGCAGATGGCTCGTGCCCGCGGCCGCCCGGCGGGCGAAGCCGGCCGAGCGCGCCGGCGTCCAGGCCAGCGGGTCCGGGACGGCCTTGCCGTGCGTGGCGCCGGGCAGCGTGGGGATCGGGGGCACCGGCCCCTCTGGGCCCTGCGCGCCCGGCCGGGTCAGCACCGCCACCGCCACCGCGGCCAGCACGACCCCCGCGAGCAGCGCGAGGCGCCTGCGACGAGCCAGGACCATGACCGCCAGGGTGGCAGGCCCGCAGGTTTGGCGCCGCCGCGCGCGGGTTACTCATCGCTCCACGCCGCCTCTCGTCACCCTTTCCGCCTCCTACGGCGCCGGCGGGAGCCAAGTCGGGCCCGCGCTGGCCGAACGCCTCGGCGTCGAGTTCCTCGACCGGGCCATCCCGGCCCAGGTGGCCGAGCGGCTCGCGGTGTCGCTGGACGCCGCGCTGGCCCACGACGAGTCGCTGGGCGACGCCATCGGCCGCTTCGTCTCCTCCTTCGCGATGCTGCCCGAGCTGGCCTCGGCGATGGCCCAGGCCGGGGTCCCGGCCGGCGAGGACTACCGCGCTCATACCGAGGCGGTCATCCGCGAGCACGCCGCCCAGGGCGCCGTCGTCCTCGGCCGCGCCGGCGCGCTCGTGCTGCGCGACCGCCCGGGCGCGCTCCACGTCCGGCTCGACGGGCCGGCGGACCGCCGCGTGGAGCGCATGATGGACCAGCAGGGCCTCGAGCGCCCGGAGGCCGAGCGCCTGCGCAAGGACGCCGACCGGGCCCGCGAGGCCTACGTGCGCCACTTCTACGGCGCCGACGCCCGGGACCCGGCCCACTACCACATGGTCATCGACTCGACCCGGCTGCCGGTGGGCTGCGTGGTCGAGTCGATCGCGGCGGCGCTCAGGAGGCCCGGCCGGAATTTCGGCGCATAACCCGGCGACTGCACCGGTCGTCGCTGCCCGCGGCGGCCATCCGCTCGCATACTGGGGGTACGTGTGCGGTGGCCGCCGCCCGGCAGCGGCGGGCGGGGCCCGCCGGAATGCGTCGAAATTTCGGCCGTGCCGACTTAGGCGCTGAAGACCGGGCGGATCACCCCGCGCGCGAGCGTGTGGAACGCCAGGTTGACGCCGACGAAGGCCGGCGAGACGCTGTCGTCGATCTCCAGCGGCGCGTCCAGCGCGTGCACGGCGAACACGTAGCGGTGCGGCGGGTCGCCCTCCGGCGGCGCGGCGCCGCCCCAGGCCTTCTCGCCGTAGTCGTTGCGCACGTGGAACGCGCCCTCGGGCAGCTCGCCGCCGCTGCCGGCGCCGGACGGGAGCTCGGTGGTGCCGGCGGGCAGGTTGACGAGCAGCCAGTGCCAGAAGCCGCTGTGGGTCGGCGCGTCCGGGTCGAAGCAGGTGACCGCGAACGCCTTCGTCTCCTCCGGGAACCCGGACCAGCGCAGGTGCGGGGAATGGTCCTGCGTGCCGCCGGCCATCGGGGCGCGGAAGCTGTCGTCCATCTTCTCGCCGTCGGAGACCTCGTCGCTCTCGAGATGGAACGACGGCTTGGACGGCAGCAGGTCGTAGGGATCGGGGGCCTGAGGGCGTTCCAGTGACATGGCCCGGCAAGCTACGCCGATGGACCGGACGCTGTCGCAGCGCGAGCTCAACCGCGCGCTGCTGGCGCGCCAACTGCTGCTCGACCGCTCGCCGGCGCCGCTGCCGCGGGCGCTGGAGCGCGTGGCCGGAATCCAGGCGCAGTACGCGCCGTCGATGTACTTCGGGCTGTGGTCGCGCCTGCGCGACCTGGACCCGGCGGCGATCGCCCGCGGCCTGGAGCGGCGCACGCTCGTGCAGGCGACGCTCATGCGCTCGACGATCCACCTCGTCTCGCGGGCCGACTACTGGCCGCTGGCGCTGGCCGTGGGCGACGTGCGCCGGCGCTCGTGGGCGCGCTCGGTCAAGGGCGACGAGCCGGCGATGCGCCGGGCCGCCGGCAAGCTGCGCGTCGCACTGCGCGACGGGCCGCTGCGCCGGGCCGAGATCGAGGCGCTGATCGGCAAGGAGCCGGCCCGCTGGGTGGGATTCTTCCTCGACCTCGTCCGCGTCCCGCCGTCGGGCACGTGGGAGCGCCGCCGCGCCGACCTCTATGCCGCCGCCGAGGACTGGCTCGGGCCGCCGGAGACGACGGCCGAGGCGGGCCGCGCGCTGCTCGCCGAGCGCTATCTGCGCGCGTTCGGCCCGGCCACCCGCCAGGACGTGGCGAGCTTCACGGGCTTCAGCCTCGCCGAGGTCGACGCCGCGCTGGCCGGCACACGGCTGCGCCGCTTCGGCGACGGCCTGCTCGACCTCCCGCGCGCGCCGCTGCCCGACCCCGAGACCCCGGCGCCGCCCCGGCTGATCGGCACCTGGGACGCGATCCTGCTCGTCCACGCCCGCCGCACCGGTGTCCTGGCCGAGGAGCACCGGGCCCGGATCGTCTCCACCAAGACGCCGCACTCGTTCCCGACGTTCCTGGTCGACGGCGCGGTGGCGGGTACGTGGCGCGAGGAGCGCGGGCGGATCCGCCTGGAGCCCTTC
>JAICUS010000275.1 GCA_025935735.1 Solirubrobacteraceae bacterium
ACCAGCTCGCGGAACGCCTCGCGCTCGATCACGACGTCAGTCATCACGCTCGGAATGGACACCGGCTGCCGGCAAAAGTGGGCGCGCCCATTCTCCCGGGCCCGCGGTGTCTGCATCGTCGACCAACCGAAAGGACCCGGCGATGTTGCTCCAGGACAAGGTGGCAGTGATCTACGGCGCGGGCGGCGCGATCGGCGCCGCGGTGGCGCGCGCGTTCGCGGACGAGGGCGCGCGGGTGTTCCGCACCGGCCGCGCGCCGGCCCAGGACGTCGCGGCGGTGGACGCCCTCGACGAGCAGGCGGTCGAGCGGCACCTGCAGTCGGTGATCGACGAGGCGGGCCGCGTGGACATCTCGTTCAACGCGATCGGCGTGCCCGACCCCGGGATCGTCGGCGTCCCGCTGCTCGACCTCGACGCCGAGCGCTTCTCGCGCCCGGTCGCGGCCTACACGACGTCGTACTTCCTCACCGCCCGCCTGGCCGCCCGGCACATGATCCCCCATGGCTCCGGCGTGATCATGACCGTGACCGCGCTGCCCGCGCGCGCGGGCAGCCGCCTCAACGGCGGCTACGGCACGGCCAGCGCCGGCAAGGAGGCGCTCACCCGCGACCTGTCGGCCGAGCTCGCGCCGCACGGGATCCGGGTCGTCGGCCTGCGCCCGCACGGCCTGCCCGAGACCGGCACCATGCGCGAGGTCTACGACGCCAAGGCGGACGCCCTGGGCGTCACGTGGGAGCAGTTCCAGGCCTATCTGGCCGGCACGACGCACCCGCGCCGGGTCATGACGCTCGACGAGGTGGCCGGAGTGGCGGCCTTCATGGCCTCCGACCGGGCGAGCGGCATGACCGGCACGACGGTCAACCTGTCGATGGGCGCCCTGGACGACTAACGGACCTTGATGGTCATCGTCATGTCCTGATGCAGCGTGCAGACGATCTTGTAGGTCCCCTTCTTGGTGAGCCTGCGCGTGAAGCTGTAGTCCGTGGCCGCCGACGCGGAGTGGAACCGCTTCACTCCGCGCGGGCGCTTGGTCAGCTTGACGTCGTGCGAGTCGCCGTTGTCGGCGAGCCAGACCCACTTGATCCTCGTGCCGCGCTTCACCGTCAAATGCGTCGGCCCGTAGTAGTCGTCGCCCACCTTCACCCGCTTCACGGACGACCCCGAGGCCGCCGCCGCCGGCAGGACGAGGCAGGCGGCGGCCACGAGGGCCGCCGCCGCGAGACGTCTCACTTCGGCGCCTTCTTGCCCGTGTAGTCCGCGTAGCGCTCGAGCGGCACGAGGCCCTTCTGCGGCGCGTGCGGGTGCTTGATCCAGAACTGCTCGTGGGTCGGGTCCAGCGCCCAGCTCACCATCTCGTCCTGCACCGGCTTGGAGAACGCGTTGGCGCCCTTGAACGGGCAGGGCGCGATGGTGGAGCCGTTCGCCGGCTCGGTGACCTGCACGCCCGTGTTGTTGCCGAAGCAGTTGTCGGAGCCGTTGCCGTCATACACCAGGTCGCGGCCGTTGAGGTCGGTCCCGTTGAGCCCGAACTGGTTGTCGGTGAACGAGTTGCCGATCAGGTCCTGCGCGCCCGGCTCCTGGGTGAGCAGGAACTGCTGGATCATGCCGGCGCCGCCGAGGTAGTTGCCCCAGACCCGGTTGCCCGTCACCTGCGTGTCGCGGCTGCCGAACAGCAGGATGCCGACGCCCACCGGGTAGGGCGTCGAGTCCTTGTTGTTCGCCTTGACGGTGAACGGCGCGCCGGCGTAATAGTTGAAGTTGTTCCAGAAGACGTCGTTGTCGGTGATGACATTGTCCTCCGGCGGCGCGTACTTCTCACTGTGCAACGCGTTCGGGACGATCCCGGTGCCGTTGTTGAACCACTTCGAGTGCGTGATGGTGACGTAGCGCATGTTCGTGCCGGAGAACCCGAGCACGTTGCCATATGACGTGACGTGGTCGACGATCGTGCGCACCGGGCGCACCTGCGGCGGCGTCTGGCCGACGTAGAAGCCCGAGTCGTTGTTCCAGGCGGCGACGTCGTGCGACATCTTGCCGCCGACCGAGTTGAACGCGTAGATGCCGTAGGTGCCGACCTGGAAGGCCTGGAGGTTCGACGCCACGTAGCGGTTGACGTTGACGAAGAAGAACCCGTTCGCCTTGTAGTGCTGCGCGGTCAGGCCGCGCACGGTGACGTTGTCGGCGCCGTTGACCTGCACGCCGTTCTGGGCGCGCGCGCCCTTCAGCCGCTTGCCCTCCAGCAGCACCTTGCCCGGGTGCTTGACGTTGCCGATGATCCGCAGGTAGCGCTTCTTGGAGCCCTGGACGATCACGCCTTCGTGGTAGCTGCCGTTCGCCACCCGGATCGTGTCGCCGGCCCTGGCCTTCTTGACCGCGGCCGAGATCGTCTTGAACCTGGCGTGCTTGCCCACCCGCAGGGTGTGGAACGGCCCGTGCGGCTTGGACTGCACCTTCGGCTTGCTCGGCGGCGGGTAGACCGGCGGGTCGGCGCTCGCGGGACCCGCGAGGCCCACCGTCAACACCACGGTCAGGGCGGCGATGCGACGCATCATTCTCCTCTCACTCCTCGGCGAAGTACCACCCCGCCATGCCCATCTGGTGCGGGCCGACGTGGCAGTGATAGAGCCAGCGGCCCGGGTTGTCCTCGGTCCACCGGGCGGTGACCGAGTTCATCGGGCCGAGATTGGGATTGTCGATATACACACCTGAGGCGTCCTTCCAGCGGTGCCCGTGCACGTGGAAGGTGTGGAACATCGAGTCGCCGCCGAACACGTGCCAGGCGACGTCCTGGCCGACCCGGGAGCGGACGGTCGGCGTGTTGCCGGCGGCGGTGCGGCCGTTGACCACCTGGAACTGCTCGTCCAGCCCGGTGATGTTGGGCGGGAACGAGTGCAGGAACAGCACGGTCTCCACGTCGGGGAGCTTCGCGCCGGGCTCGCGCACGATGATCGCCCCGAACAGCCCGCGCGCGGTGTTCACCAGATGGTTGGGCCCGTGATCGTGGTAAGGCCAGACGCCGGCGGAGTCCGGGGTGCACTCCCAGGTGTACTTGAACTCCGAGCCCGGGGCGATGAAGCCGCCGGCGCGCGTGTAGTCGCCCAGATATGCGCCGTCGTAGTCGGGCGTGTAGCGGACGCCGTGCGGGTGCATGGTGACCGCCTGGTCGAAGTGCTCGTCGGCGTTGCGCACGTGCGCGACGATCACGTCGCCCACCGTCGCCTGCAGCGTCGGCCCGGGGATCGACGGCGGGCCGAGCGGGTTCGCGAAGCCGGCGCTGAACAGCTGGTAGGCGAACGCCCAGAACGTCCGCTTGCGGTGCGGCGGGAGCCGCATGCCCATCCAGTCGTCGCGCCCCGTGGGCGCGATGTCCCAGCGCACCGCGCGCGCCTGGATCCAGTACTCGCGCACCGCGCCGCCGGGCTGCGGCTGCGGGATCGGGAACGAGAGCCCGTCGACGGCGTCGGGGGCCGGCGGCTTGGCGCCGCGCGCCCGGGCGTCGTGCGCCAGCACCTCGCGGCGCGTGCCGACCTCCCCTCGCAGGGCGCAGAACAGCGCGGCTCCGCTGACGCCCAAGAAGGCGCGCCGGTCGACTTGACGCATTCGCGGCACCCTACCAGCCGATTTGGGACACCCGCCCCAGTTTCTCCCGTAAGCTGGACGCATGGCCGAGAGGCGCCGGCGCACGAAGGGCGTGGCCCGCAGGCAGGCGATCGTCGACGCGGCGGTCGAGCTGATCGCCGAGAACGAGCAGCCGCTGTCGCACCGCGCCGCGGCGCGCCGGGCCGGCGTCCCCGACTCCGCGCCGAGTTACTACTTCGAGTCGATCGAGGAGCTGACCGTCGAGGCCTTCCGCGCCGCCATCGGCGCGTTCGTGGAGCGCATCGACGCGCTCACCGCGGCCGTCCAGCAGACCGCGATGACCCCCGAGGAGGCGATCCGCGCCTACGTCGCCGGCGCGGGCGGGCAGACCCGCGAGACCCGCATGCAGTTCGTGGCCTACCTGTACGCCACGAGCCACCCCGCGGTGCGGGGCGAGGTCGAGTCGGCCATCGCCGCCATGACCAAGGCGGCCGAGGGGACGATCCGGGCGATCGGCCGCCCGGACCTGTGCTGGGCGGCGCCGATCATCGTCGCCTTCGTGGACGGCTTCACGTTCCAGCGGCTGGTGCTGCCGGGCGGCTACGAGGGGCTCGAGGACGGGCTGCTCGCGCTGCTGCGCGGGCTCGAGTCGCGCCCCGCCGCTTAGACGAGCTTGCCCGCGAGCAGGACGGCCGCGACGACCAGCAGCGCGACCGCGGCGAGCCGCTCGGCGCCCTCCCGGACGCGGTGCGACAGCCGCGCGCCGAGCGCGAACCCGACCTGCGAGAGCACGACCGCCTGGACCGCGATGGCCACGAGCACCGGCACCACCGGCAGCCCGAGCAGCCCGAGCGTGAAGCCCAGCGCCAGCTCGTCGACGCTGACGGCGAGGGCGAGCAGCAGCGGCGCCGCGCCCTCCAGCCGGCCCTCCTCGCGCTCCAGCAGCCCGTAGACGCCGAGCGCCAGCAGGACCCCGATCGCCGCCCACTCGGCCGCCCCGCCGATCGCGTGCCCCAGCGGCGCGCCCAGCGCGAGCCCGACGATCGGCATCCCGGCCTCCGCCGCGACCAGCGGCCAGGTCGCCCGCCGCGAGGACGCGCCGGCGGCCCCCAGCGCGGCCGCCGCGGCGAACGTGTCCAGCCCGAGCGGCAGGACCAGCGCGGCCAGCTCGCCGATCATGCGCCCAGGATGTCAGGGGAGGCTCGCCGCACCGGCGAGCCTCCCCGCCATCTCAGCTTCCGAAGAAGCTCATCGCGCGCCCGACGAAGGTCGCGCGCTGCGCGGCCGTGCCGTAGGCCTCCAGCGGGAAGGCCAGGAACACGACCTTGTAGCCGCCGGAGAACGACAGGGCGTCGGTCGCCCCGCTGTCGTCGGTGAACACGCCCGTCGCCGGGGCGATCGGCGTGATCTGGTCCTCGAACGCGGCCTGCAGGACGCTGTGGTCGAGCGGCACCGTGCCCAGCCCGTCCGTCAGCGTCCCCGCCACCGCGTGCACGGCGGCGGTCGGCTTGTCGTTCTGGGCCTCGCTGCCGTCCCAGTCGACGTGCAGGTAGTCATGGGCGAACACCGTCGTCCCCGCCGCCTGGTCGAGGATGTCCTGGCCGGACAGCAGCAGGTTGCCGCCGCCGTCCAGGAAGGCCTGCAGCTTGGACTCGAACGGCAGCAGCGGGCCCGGATAGGCGTTGCCCGTGAACCACACGACGTTGCGGTACGCGGTCAGGTAGTTCGGCGGGATGTTGCCCTGCTTGGCCACGTCCCAGGTGCCGAACTGCACGCCCGCGGCGGTCAGCGCCGCCGCGTAGTACGGCTGCGAGTCGACCGGGTCGTTGGTGTCGTCGTCGACCAGCAGGGTGTCGAACGCCACCGCGATCGTGGTGATCGTCGCCGTGGCGGTGACCGACGGGCTGGCCACGGACCTCGCCGTCACCGTCTCGGTGGCGGTCTGCTGGTCCGGCGTCCCGGCCGGCGGCGTGACCTTCACGCACGCCGCCACCGTGTCGCCGGCCGCCAGGGACGGCGTGGCGGGCATCGGGTTCGTGCACGTCGGGTCCAGGACCGTCGCGGGATAGCCGCCCGCCACCGACAGCGCGAAGCTGTCGGTCCGGTAGCCCTCGTTGCGCACGGTCACGTGGTAGGTGCCGCCGCGGCCGGACCGGGCGGCACCGCTCTGCGCGGCCGGCGTCAGCGACACGCCGTACGGCGGCGCGATCGGCGTGATGGTCGGCGAGCCCGTCGCGGACTCGCCCTGCGCCGAGGTGGCGCGGTAGCCGTCATTGACGATCGCGTCGAGGTGGCGGCTCAGGTGCGAGTCGAGCCGCACGACCAGCGTGCGCTGCACGCTGCCGCCCGCGGGGACGGACAGCCCGCTCCAGGTGACGGTCCCGTGGCGCTCCGTCCCCCCGTTGCCGGCCGAGAGGAAGTCGGTGTCGTCCGGCACCGGGTCGGTGATCGTCACGCCCGTGGCGTCCGCGTCGCCGATGTTGTCCAGCGTCAGCGTGTACTTCAGCGCGCTCCCGGGGCCGACCGGCACGCCGGCGTCGACCTTGGAGAGCACGAGCGCCGGCGCCTTGACCGCGTCCTGCGCCGTGAACGCGCCGCGGCCGTGCGAGCCCGCGGCCATCGTGCCGTGTGCCGGATCGAGGTCGATCTGCCACACGGAGATGTTCGGGAAGCCGGTGCCCATCGGGCCCCAGTGCCGGCCGCCGTCGTAGGTCACGAACGGCCCGACGTCGGTGCCCGCGTAGAGCGTGTTGGGGAACGACGGGTCGACGATCAGCGAGTTCACCGGCGTGTCGGGCAGGTTGCCGGTGACGTCGTCGAAGCTGCGGCCCGCGTCGGTGGTCTTGAACACGTGGCCCGGCGTTCGCGGCGTGGCGGCGTCGAACCCGTTGTAGGCGAAGTACGCCGTGCGGTAGTTGGAGCGGTCGACCGCGATCGCCGCGACCGGCCGGTTGGGCAGGATGCGGTCGCGCAGCCGGGTCCAGGTCGGCGAGTCGCTCGTCTTGCCGTCGACGCTCAGGTACAGCAGTCCGTCGAGCGAGCCGGTGTAGACGGCGGTGCCGCCGCCGAGGCCGATCGCCGACAGCGCGCACGTCCGCGCGCCGTTGGGTGCGGTCCCGTCGCAGCCCGTGGTCAGGTCCGGGCTGACCGGCTTCCACAGCACGTCGCCCGGCAGCGGCGTCTTGGCGTTGTCGGTGCGATACAGCCGGTAGGTCCCCATGAACAGCTGGCTCGGGTCCTGCCGGTTCATGGTGAACGGCACGTAGAACTCGGAGCGGTCGTCGAGGTCGATGCCGTTGACGATGCTCTGGTTGGTGAAGAACGCGGCCCCGCCGTCGGTGATCCGGTAGAGCTGGATGCCGAAGTAGGTGCCGTAGACGTAGTTGGAGTCGGTCGGGTCGACCAGCACCTGGCCGCCGTCGCCGCTGGTCATGTCGAACCACGTGTTCGAGGTGGACGACTTGCGCTGCGTGCCGTTGTCCTGCGTGCCGCCCCACAGCCGCGCCTGGCCCGGGAAGCTCGGGTTGGTGGCGATGCTGGTGAACTGGCCGAGGGTCAGCCCGCCGGCGTTGAAGTCCTCCCAGTCGACGTCGCTCAACGGCTCCTCGCGGGTCGGCCGCCCGCCGCCGTCGGGGCTGTACCAGACGCCGCCGTCGTTGCCGATGGCCACGCCGCCGGGGTGCTTGAGGTCGAACGCGAACGCGTGGAAGTCCGGGTGCAGGTCCCAGCCCAGGTTCTCCCAGGTCTGGCCGCCGTCGGTGGAGCGGTAGATGCCGCCCGACTGCGGGCTGAGGTCGTAGCCGTACTCGCCGGCCACGAAGAGCCGGTTCGGGTTGTTGGGGTCGGCCTCGACCACGTTGTCGTAGTCGCACTGGATGTCGCAGTAGTTCTCGACCGAGTCCTCTTCGCCCTGGGGCCCGTCGTCGCCCGCCGGCATCTCCGTCCAGCTCGCGCCGCCGGTGGTCGACTTCCAGATGCGCGACGGCTCCTCGCCCTTCGCGTCGGTCCAGTTGAAGCCGGCGTAGAGCGTGCCGGCGCCGCCGGCCGTCGGGTGCGAGATCGAGATCGAGAAGCGGCTGTCGCTGTAGTCGGGCTGGCTGAGCCCGAAGTTCAT
>JAICUS010000722.1 GCA_025935735.1 Solirubrobacteraceae bacterium
GCCTGTCCACTCCTTCGTTTTAGCCGACGCGCCGCGCGTTCCGTCCGAGCCGCATGCGAACATATGTTCGTGCCATACGTCGAGCTCCACGCCCACTCCGCCTTCTCGTTCCTGGACGGTGCGTCGTCGCCCCAGGAACTCGCGGCCACGGCCGTGGAGCTCGGCCACGGGGCGATGGCGCTCACCGACCACAATGGCGTCTCGGGCTCGATGGAGTTCGTGGAGGCCGCCAAGCCACTGGGGTTGCGGGCCATCCACGGCGTGGAGATGGACGTGCTGGACGTTCCCGGCCCCGGTCCACCGCCGCGGGACGCAACCACCCGCCACGTCACCCTGCTGGTCGAGAACGGCGAGGGCTGGCGCAACCTGTGCCGGATCGTCACGCGCGCCCACGTGCACGATCGCGATCCGCGCGAGCCCCCGCCCGCCGTGCCGCTGGAGACGCTCGAGGAGCACGCGGCCGGGCTCGTGTGCCTGAGCGGCTGCGCGGACCGCGGGATTCATGACGAGCCCACGCTGCGCCGGCTGCTCGCGGCGTTCGGCAAAGACCGCCTCCGGGTCGAGCTCCAGCGCCCCTTCCAGCGCCACGACCGCGCGCGCAACCGGGCCTTGGCGGGGCTCGCGCGCCGGCTCGGGGTGCCGGCCGTGGCCACCGGCAACGTCCACGCGCATGCCCGCACGCGCGCGCCGCTGCAGGACGCGTTCGTCGCCCTGCGCCATCACCTGACGCTCGACTCCTCGGAGCCCGTGCGCCGCGGCAACACCGCCCACGTGCTCGCCACCCCGGCGGCGATGGCCGCGCGCTTCGAGGGCCATGAGGACGCGGTGGAGGAGAGCGGCCGCCTGGCCGAGCGCCTGCGCTTCGACCTGCGGTCCGACCTCGGGTACCGCTACCCCGGCGCGGAGGACCCGCAGGCGCCGCGCAAGCTCGCCGAGCTCTGCTGGGCCCGGCTGGCCGAGCGCTACCCGCCCGGCTCGGCCGACCACGCCGCCGCGCACGCCCGGCTGGAGGAGGAGCTGCGGGTGATCGACGCGCTCGGCCTCGCCGGCTTCTTCCTGCTGCACCGCGACCTGCTGGAGCTGGCGCGGGAGGTCGCCGTGGAGGTCCGCGGGCCGGCGTCCGCCCGCGCGCTGCTGCCGCCCGGCCGCGGGCGCGGCTCCTCGGTGTCCTCCATCGTCTGCTACCTCACCGGGCTCTCGCACATCGACCCGATCGCGAACGACCTGTTCCTCGGTCGCTTCCTCAACTCGGAGCTCGATTCGCTGCCGGACATCGACCTCGACTTCCCGCGCGACGTGCGCGAGAAGCTGCTGCCCCGCGTGCACGAGCGCTACGGGCGCGAGCGTTCGGCGCTGGTGGCCGCGTTCCCGACGTTCCGCTCCCGCGGGGCCATCCGGGAGCTCGGCAAGGTGCTCGGCCTGCCGGCGGGCGAGCTCGAGCGCGTGGCGCGCAACGCGGAGCCGTGGGCGGTCCGCGGCGTGGCGCGCGACGTCGAGGTGGCGATGGGCCTGGAGCCATCCGGGGAGCCCGGCCCGTTCATCGACCCGGACGCCCGTGCGTCCGCGTTCGCGCTGAGTACCGCCGAGTGGCTGGCGATGGTCCACGGTCGCCGGCCCGACCAGGCGGAGGCCCACGAGGTCCCCAAGGACTCCCCGAGCTACGAGCGCCTGCCCGGTCGCTGGGCCTGGCTCGCCCGGCTGTGCGACGAGGCCTACGGGCTGCCCCGCCACCTCTCGCAGCACTCCGGCGGGATGATCGTCTCCACCCGCCCGCTCATCGACTGCTGTCCCGTCCTGCCGGCGGCGATGGAGGGCCGCCAGCTCTGTCAGTGGGACAAGGACTCCTGCTCGGACGCGGGCTTTTTGAAGATCGACCTGCTGGGGCTGGGGATGCTCTCCGCGGTCGAGCGCTGTGTGGAGGAGATCGGCCGCGTGCGCCACGAGCGGATCGACCTCTCGCGCATCCCGTACGACGACAAGGCGACCTATGACGCGATCCAGGTGGCGGACACGATGGGCGTCTTCCAGATCGAGTCGCGCGCCCAGATGGCCTCGCTGCACCGCACGCGCCCGCAGTCACTGGAGGACCTGACGATCCAGGTGGCGATCGTCCGCCCGGGCCCGATCCTCGGCGGCGCCGTCAATCCCTACATCCAGCGCCTGCAGCAGCTGCGCGCGAACCCGGACTACGTCGTGCCCTACGAGCACGAGTCCCTGCGGTCGGTCCTGAAGGACACGCTGGGCACGATCATCTTCCAGGACCAGGTGATCGAGGTGGCGATGGCCTTCGCCGGCTTCTCGCCGGGCGAGTCCGAGGGGCTGCGCCGCGCGATGAGCCGCAAGCGCTCCCAGGAGGCGATCGAGGCCTACCACCAGCGGTTCATCGACGGCGCGATGGCCACCCACGGCGTGGACCCCGAGGTGGCCGAGCGCGTCTACGGCATGATCGTCGGCTTCTCCGGCTTCGGCTTCCCCAAGGCCCACGGGGCGGCCTTCGGCCTGCTCGCCTACCAGTCGACCTGGCTGCGCGTCCACTACGGCCCGGAGTTCCTCTGCGCGCTGCTGAACGAGCAGCCGATGGGCTTCTACGCCTCGGACACCCTCGACCACGAGGCCCAGCGCCGCTGGATCGATCTCCGCGGCCCCGACGTGAACGCCAGCGACGCCCTCTGCACCGTCGA
>JAICUS010000266.1 GCA_025935735.1 Solirubrobacteraceae bacterium
CGAGGCGATCTACAACAACGTCAACGCGGCGCTGTCGGGCAAGGTGTCGCCGTCGCAGGCGTTGAAGACCGCCAACGACCAGATCACCAAGGCCCTGGCGACCTTCTAGATCCATGGCCGTGGCCTCGACTACCGCCGGTCGCACACCGGCGAGGCGGCGCTCCCGGGGACTCTCGGAGCGCCGCCTGGCCACGCTCATGGTGGCCCCATCGTTCGTGCTGATCGCGGTGGTCGCGCTGTGGCCGATCATCTACGCGGTCTGGCTGTCGCTGCACCAGTACAGCCTCATCCACGCCGGGCTCTCGCGCTGGGCGTCCCCGATCGGGCTCGGCAACTACAAAGACGCGCTCGGCGACCCGGACTTCTGGGCCGCGGTGCGGGTCACCTTCGAGTTCACGATCGCCTCCGTGTTCCTGGAGACGATCATCGGCCTGGGCATGGCGATGGCCATGCACGCCGCGTTCAAGGGCCAGGGCCTGCTGCGGACCACCGTGCTCGTCCCGTGGGCGGTGCTCACGGTGGTCACGGCGATCATGTGGCGGACGATCGTCGACCCGAACCTCGGGTTCGTGAACGCGATCCTGGGGACCGACACGGTCTGGCTGGGCAACTCGCCGCAGGCGCTGATCGTGATGATCCTCGCCGACACCTGGAAGACGGCGCCGTTCATGGCGCTGCTGCTGCTCGCGGGATTGCAGGTGATCCCCGGCGACATCTATGAGGCGGCGAAGGTGGACGGCGCGACCGCGTGGCAGCGCTTCCAGCGCATCACGCTGCCGCTGCTCACGCCGGCGCTGCTGGTCGCGCTGATCTTCCGCACGATGGACGCGCTGCGCGCGTTCGACCTGCCGAAGGTGCTGACCAACGGCGCCAACGACACCACGACATTGTCGCTGCTGGCCCAGAAGACGTTCCAGGTCAACAGCCTCTACGGGCCGGGCGCGGCGCTGTCGATCCTCACGTTCCTGATCGTGATGATCGTCTCCTTCACGTACATCCGCCTCGTGGGCGGCAACCTGCGCGGGATGACGGAGGACTGACATGGCCGCCACCACCGCAGACACCGCCACCACCGCCCCCCGGGTCGCGACGCACGCCAAGCGCGACAAGGGCCCCGGGACGCCCTGGTGGCTGTGGATCGTCGTGATCGGGATCGTCCTGTTCTGCCTGGTGCCGTTCTACTGGCTGCTGAACATCTCGCTCAAGACGGGTCCCGCCCTCTCCAGCTCGGACATCATCCCGCCGCACCCGACGCTGGCGAACTACAAGTCGATCTTCCAGAACGCGGCCTTCACGCGCGCGCTGCTCAACAGCGCGATCGTGAGCCTGACCACGACGCTGATCGGCGTGATCGTGGGCTCGTTCGCGGCCTACGCGCTCGCCCGCCTGAAGATGCGGGGCAAGTTCCTGCTGCTGGCGATCGTGCTGTCGATCACCACGTTCCCGCAGATCGCCATCGCCGCGCCGCTGTTCCGCCTGTGGACGGACATCGGCCTCTACAACACGCTGCCGGGCCTGATCATCCCGTACCTGACGTTCGCGCTGCCGCTGTCCATCTACATCCTGGTCAGCTTCTTCCGGGAGATCCCGCGGGACCTCGAGGAGGCGGCGCTGGTGGACGGGGCCACGAACTTCGAGGCGTTCCGCAAGGTGGTGGTGCCGCTGGCGGCACCGGGCCTGGCCACCACGGCGATCCTCACGTTCATCTCGGCGTGGAACGAGTTCCTGCTCGCCACCACGCTGACGTCGTCGACCACCGCCCGCACGGTGCCGGTGGCGATCTCGCAGTTCACCGGCTCGTCGCAGTTCGAGGTGCCGCTGGGGACCCAGTCCGCGGCCTCCGTGGTCATCTCGATCCCGCTGATCCTGCTGGTGCTGCTGTTCCAGAAGCGGATCGTCGCCGGCCTGACCGCCGGCGCCGTCAAGGGCTGACCGAAGCCAGATACGTCGAGCGGCACCCGTCGCAGCAGAAGTACAGGCGGGTGTCCTCGACGTCCGCGTGCACGGTCGTCTCGGCGACGGCCACCTCCATGCCGCATACGGGGTCGATCGCGGTCCGCGGCGGCTCCGGGGCCGGGGCGTGGGCGGTGCGGGTGGCCACGATCTCCGCGAGGATCGACACGGCCACGTCGGCCGGCGAGCGGGCGCCGATGTCCAGCCCGGCCGGCGTGTGCACCGCCGCGCGCAGCGCGTCCGGGACGTCGAGGGAATCGACCACCGCGCGGCCGCGCCGCGGGCTCGCCACCAGGCCGACGTAGGACACGCCGGCCTGCAGTGCGCTCGCGAGGATCTCCTCCTCGCCGTCGCCGTGCGACGCGACGACGAGCGCGGCGTCCTCGACGCCGGCGCCCTCGCCGCGCAGCACGTCGTAGCCGGCGGCGCGGGCCACCGACTCCAGCGCCCGGGCGATCGGCGTGTCGCCGGCGATGACGATCCGCGGCGCGGCGAGCTGGGGCTCGAGGAAGATCTCCAGCGAGCCGCCGCTCAGGCACGGGTTGTGCGACACGACGACGCCGTGCTCGGGCTCGGCGTCCTCGGCCGCCCCGGGGAACAGGCGCAGCAGCAGCGCGTCGCCGGTCTCCAGCGCCCGGGCGGCGTACAGGCGCACCGAGGCCTGGGCGCACACGCCGCCCACGAACCCCTCGATCGTCCCGTCGGCCAGCACGAGCGCCGAGTCGCCCGGCCGCACGCTGGTCGGCCTCGCCGCCCGCACGACCGTGGCCGTGACGAACGGCACCCGGTCGGCCAGCAGCCGCTCCATCCGCTCCAGCAGCTCGCCTCGCATCATCGGTTCATCGCCTCCCATACCCGGGACGGGGTGCATGGCATGTCCACGTGGCGCACGCCGATCGCGTCGCACACCGCGTTCACGATCGCCGGCGGCGAGCCGACCGTGGCCGACTCGCCGATCCCCTTGGCCCCGATCGGGTGGTGCGGCGACGGCGTGACCGTCGCGCCCGTCTCCCAGTCGGGGACCTCGAGCGCCGTGGGGATCAGGTAGTCCATCAGCGAGGCGCCGAGGCAGTTGCCGTCCTCGTCGAAGGCGATCGTCTCCATCAGCGCCATGCCGACGCCGTCGGCCAGGCCGCCGTGGATCTGCCCCTCGACGATCATCGGGTTGATGCGCACGCCGCAGTCGTCCACCGCGACGAAGCGGCGGACCTTCACGTGCGCGGTGCCGGGATCGACGTCCACCACCGCGATGTACGCACCGAACGGGAACGTGAGGTTCGGCGGGTCGTAGACCGCCTCGGCGTCCAGCCCGGCCTCGACGCCGGCCGGCAGCTCGATCGGCCCGCGGGCGGCCGCGGCGATCTGCTTGATCGAGACCTCGTGCTCGGGGTCGCCCTTCACGCCCCAGCGTCCGCGCCGCCACTCGAGGTCCTCGGGGGCGGCCTCGAGCATCGCCGAGGCCACCACCCTGGCGCGGTCGCGGACCTTGCGCGCCACGAGCGCGGCGGCGGCGCCGCTGACCGGCGTCGAGCGGCTGCCGTAGGTGCCCAGGCCGTACGGGGTCGCGTCCGTGTCGCCGTGGACGACGTCGACGTCCTGCGGCGGGATGCCCAGCTCCTCGGCCACGATCTGGGCGAACGTCGTCTCGTGGCCCTGGCCCTGGGACTGCACGGAGATGGCCAGCTGGGCGGTGCCGGTGGGGCTGATGCGCAGCGCGGCGCCGTCGTTCATCGCCAGTCCGAGCATGTCCATGTGCCGGCGCGGGCCGGCGCCCACCGCCTCGGTGAAGCAGCTGACGCCGATGCCCATCAGCTCGCCGCGCGAGCGCTTCTCCGCCTGCTCGCGGCGCAGCTCGTCGTAGCCGGCGAGCTCGAGCGCGAGCTTCAGCGCCTTCTCGTAGTCGCCCGAGTCGTAGGTCCAGCCGGTGCGGCTGGCGTACGGGAACTGGTCGGGCTGGAGGAGGTTGCGCCGGCGCAGCGCCACGGGGTCGATCTCCAGCTCGCGGGCCAGGCAGTCCACGCAGCGCTCGATCAGGTACACGGCCTCGGCGATGCGGAACGAGCACGCGTAGGCCACACCGCCCGGCGCCTTGTTGGTGTAGGCGCCGGTGACCCGGCAGTGGGCGGCCTCGAGGTCGTAGGAGCCGGTGAACACCGAGAAGAAGCCGGCCGGGTAGCGGCTCGGCTGGGCGGTGGCATTGAACGCGCCGTGGTCGGCGATCACGTCGACGCTCACCGCGAGCATCCGGCCGTCGCGGCGGGCGGCGATCCGGCCGCGCATCGTGTAGTCGCGGGCGAAGCCGGTGGACATCAGGTTCTCGCTGCGGTCCTCGACCCATTTGACCGGCCGGCCGAGCGCGAGCGTCGCCTCGATCGCGCACACGTAGCCGGGATAGACCGGGACCTTGTTGCCGAAGCCGCCGCCCACATCGGGCGAGATCACCCGGATCTTGTGCTCGGGCAGGCCGGCGATCTGCGAGTACAGCGTGCGGTGCGCGTGCGGCGCCTGGGTCGTGCACCAGACGGTCAGCCGGCCGGAGACGCGGTCGAAGTCGGCCACGGCGCCGCAGGTCTCCATCGGCGCTGGGTGCGAGCGGGGGAAGACCATGGCCTGCTCGACCACGACGTCGGCCTTGGCGAACGCGGCGGCGGTCGCCCGCTCGTCCCCGGCCTCCCAGTCGAACACGCGGTTGCCGCCGTCGCGCACGGGCGGCGCGCCGGGCTCGAGGGCGCGGCGTGCATCCACCACCGGCTCGAGCGGCTCATAGTCGACGTCGATCAGGTCGAGCGCGTCGCGGGCCGCGTAGTGGTCGTCGGCGACGACGAACGCCACCTCCTGGCCCTGGAAGCGCACCTTGTCGGTGGCCAGGACGGCCTGGGTGTCGGCCGACAGCGTGGGCATCCAGGCGCAGCCGCGGGCCTCGAGGTCGGCGCCGGTGAGCACGGCGTGCACGCGCGGGTGCTGCAGCGCGGCCGAGGCGTCGATGTGGGCGATGCGCGCGTGGGCGAGCGGGCTGCGCAGGATCGCCCCGTGCAGCATCCCGGGCAGCGCGACGTCGTCGACGTAGCGGCCCTGGCCGCGGATGAACCGGGCGTCCTCGAAGCGCTTGAGCGAGCCGTAGGCGGTCACGTCTCGCCCCTGGCGTCGTAGACGGCCACGTTGACGGTCCTGCAGCGCCCGCACTTGACCCGCACGCGCTTGGTCATGGTGTCCAGCCCCATGCCCGCGGCCAGCACGTTGCCGCACTCCGCGCAGACGTAGTCGTACGGGCCGTGGCCGCGGAACACGGGGCGGTCCGGGTCGTCCTGGAGCGCGGTCGCCCCGTCGGGCGGGACCTCGCCCTCGCGCACCCGGCGCATGACCATCCGCTCCGTCAAATGCTCGCCAGCTTCGTCGTGAAGTCCTTGATCAGCGCGTCGAGCACGCTCTGCACGACGCCCTCCCCCATCGACGCCGCCTTGCCGCTGATCTGCGCCGCGGTGTGGACGTTGCCGCCGCCGTCCTCGAGCGTGAACGTGACGTCGGCGTTGGCGTAGCCCGAGCCGCCGGTGTCGCGCGACTTGACCCGCAGCAGCGCGCGGTCGGCGTCCTTCTCGACGACGGTCACGGTGCCGCGGAAGGTCATCGACATCGCGCCCATGCGCACCTTGATCTCGGCCTTGGCCTCGTCGTCGCCCGTGCGCTCCAGGACGCTGCCGCCCTCCACGCAGGGGATCACGCGCTCGAGGTCGGTCACCGCCTGCAGGTTGTAGTCGGCGGGCTTGCCCGTCCGGAAGGCGTGGTCGAGCTCAACCATGCGTGTCGCTCCTCGGTTCGATGGCCACCTCGACCTCGTCGGCCACCTTGAGCGTGCCGAACAGCGCCGAGTAGGGCTTCATGCCCCAGTCCGTCTGCTTGATGCGCGCGCTGCCGGCCACGGCGCCGCCGGCGTCGTGCAGCGTGAAGGTCAGCGGGCGTCGCTGTCCCCCGAGCTCGAGCTCACCTGCGACCTCGAGCGCGTCGCCGGCGCGCGCGACGCTGGTCGAGCGGAACGCGATCGCGGTGCCCTTGAGCACCTCCTCGTCGATCGTCTGGGCGATCCCCGCCTTCTCCTCGTCGCCCAGCGGCGAGAGGCCGCCGCTGCCGGAGCGCACGCGCAGGGAGCGGGCGTCGGCGGTCAGCTCGGCCGCGTCGTCGCCGAGCGTCGCCGACCAGCGCGTGACCTCGAGCACCAGGTTGTGACCGGCCTTGGCGGCCGCGCCGCCCTTGCCGGTGCGCACGGTCAGCCTGGCGTTGTCGGGGCCGAGCTCCATCAGTCGCGATAGACCGTCTGCGCGTCGAGGCCGCCCTCCACGCCGGGCGGGAGCTGTCCCGTGCCGTGGGCGTAGAGCGCGAGGTCGGCGATCGTCCGGCTCTCGCCGTCGGCGCGGAACACGCCGTCGGCCCATTGCGGCTCCTCGGCCTCCATGGCCGCGCCGGCCAGCAGCCGCGCCTTGTCGCGGATCCGGCCAGCGGTGGTGGCGACGGCGCCGGCGGTCCCGGGCGACGGGCTCGTGTTGAATCCGTGCCCGGCGCCGAAGCGGTTCTCGTCGGCCGGCACGACCTTGACGTCGAGCGGCGGGACCCCGAGCTCCTCGGCCACGATCGCCGCGTAGTCGCCCTCGCGGCCGTCGGCCGCGGTGGTGAGGCTCAGCACCATCTTCCCCGTGGGGTGGACGCGCAGGAACACCGCGCGATAGGCCTCGTCAGCCACGCTCCTCCTCCTGTTGCAGGCGCACGCGCTCCTGGTGCGCGGTCAACGCGTTGTGGTCCTCCCGGTCGCAGAACGCCGGCTGCGGGCCGCCGCGCGGGTCGGGCGGGACCGCCGGCCGGTCGCAGCCGGGGTAGATGCAGCGCTTCACGTCAGCGTCCATCCGGGCGTCGTCCTTCCTCGGCTCGGGCCGTAGCCGCTGGGCATGGCCACGGAGCTGCCGGCCACCGGCGTGGCGCTGCCCCACGGCTCCTCGTCCTCGGGTGCGGCGGGGATCTCCGGCGGCTCGACGTAGTCGGACCCGATCGCTTCCACGACCTCGGTCAGCGCGGCGAGGCTGTGCCCGGAGACGAGCGCGTCGACGTGCGGCAGCGCGGCGGCCATCCCGCCGGCCCGCGGGGCGAAGCCGGCGGCGCTGACCCGCGGGTTGACCCAGACGATGCGATGGGCCAGCCGGGCCAGCCGCGCCATCTCGCGGGCCACCAGCTCGGGCTCGCCGCGCTCCCAGCCGTCGGACAGGATCACCACGACCGCGCCGCGGGCCATGCCGCGCCGGCCGTGGCGGTCGTTGAACGCCTTCAGCGCGTCGCCGATCCGGGTGCCGCTGGACCAGTCGGGCGCGGTGGCCGCGGCGCGCTGGATCGCCCGCTCCGGCGAGCGGGTGGCGAGCGCGCGGGTGATGCGGGTCAGCCGCGTGGCGAACACGAACGCCTCGGCGTTCGGCCCGGCGCCGGCGGCGCAGGTCAGGAACTGGAGGTACGCGCGGGCGTAGGGCTCCATCGAGCCGCTGATGTCGCACAGCAGGACGATCCGGCGCGGCAGGACGCGCCGGCGGCGACGGGCCAGGCGGGTCGGCTCGCCGCCGGTGCGCAGGCTGGCCCGCAGCGTGCGGCGCAGGTCGATGCGCTCGCCGCGGCGGTCGCGCCGGGCGCGGCGGGTGCGCCGCTGCGGCGTGGCGATCTTCAGCTGGGTCATCAGCGCGTAGAGCTGCGCGAGCTCGCCGGGCTCGAGCGCGTCGAAGCGCTTGCCGCGCAGCCGCTCCTCGTCGCTGGCCGCCACGGGCACGACCGCCTCGCGCTCGGCCTCGCCCTCGCCTCCGGACGGGGCGGGCGCGGCGCCGCCGGGCGCGCCGTCGCGCCTCTGGCGGCTCGTCACGGGCCGCTCGTCCGAGGGCGCGGGCGCCGCCGGGGCGTCCGTTTCGGGCGGCTCGACCACCAGGGAGCCGAAGACCTCGTGGAACACGGCGTCGAACGCCTTGATCTGCGCGGCGTCGGAGACCAGCACCGTGCGGGCGGTCCAGTACAAGCGCCG
>JAICUS010000224.1 GCA_025935735.1 Solirubrobacteraceae bacterium
CGAGCTCCAGGTGGAGCGGATGGAGCGCTTGGTCGAGGTCGTCCAGCGCCGCGCCCGCGAGCGCGCCCAGCGCTTCGTCGGCCGCACGCTCGACGTGCTGGTCGAGGGCGCCTCGCGCCACGACCCGACACGCTTGCGCGGCCGGACGACCCACAACAAGGTGGTCAACTTCGACGGGCTGGGCGCGCCGGGGGAGATCGTCCCGGTGACGATCACCGCCGCGACGAGCCAGACGCTGTCCGGCGAGTCCTCGCTGCTCTCACGCGCGGCCTGAGCGCAGATGCGCCGCGTCCGCGGCGTTCCCCGGCGAGCACCCGGTCCCGGAAGACGAAGTTGTACGGGCGCGAGGTCGTTGTGGCAGACGACCTCGACCGGCGCGTGGACCGGCGTCCGCCGGCATCGCCCCGCCAGGTCGAAGTCCAGCCCGCCTGAGGGGCTCCGGCATACAGTCGACGCCGCTCGGTCCCGCCGCCGGCGGGTCCGTCCGACCCATATGTAGGGTCGGCGGGAGGCGTCAGTGGGCCGCGCGGGCGTGGCCGACTGTCCCATGGCGCCTCCCGCCGCCGCATCGAACCGTGCGTGCGGTTCTCCCGCACACGGCTCTCCGACATCCTTCATCGCGAGGCATGCGCAGCCCCGTAGCGGACCGATCCGCCCAGTCTGTGGACGTCCAGGCGCCCGCACCAAGCCCAGTCATAGTCGGCCACCCAGCGGCGGCCGGACTGCTGGTGCTTGTCGGCGGCGAGGATCGCGAGGCGTTCGTGAACGTAGGAGTCGATCTGGTGGAACTTCCGCGCCGAGTTCCCGGCCCGGAAGTAGTTGCCCCAGCCCCTGATCACCGGGTTGAGGCGTTCCGCCACGACCTCGATCGGCAACGTGACGTAGCGGCGGTCGGTCAGCGCCCGGATCTTGGTCCGGATGCTGTTCATCGCCGTCGCCGATGGCCAGCGTTGCAGATAGAACTGCCCGCGCCACTTCCAGGACTCGACCTTGTGCAGGTGAAAGCCGAGGAAGTCGAACCCCTCTTTGCCTCTGGTCAGCTCGACGATCCTGGTCTTCTCCGGGCTCAACCGAAGCCCGATGGTGGCCAGCACCGCCGCCGCCCGTCGTTGGCCGTCAATGGCCTGCTGGCGGGTGGAGCAGACGAGGACGAAGTCGTCCGCATAGCGGACCAGCGTCCCTGCCCGGCGTGTGTGCGCCTGCCACGCCTGATCCAGGCGGTGCAGCGCGATGTTCGCCAGCAGTGGACTGATCGGCGACCCCTGCGGGGTGCCCGACCCAGGGTCGGTGATCACCCCGCCCTCAAAGATCCCCGCCCGAAGCCAACAGCGCAGCAGCTTGAGCATCTGCCGATCAACGACTCGCCGGCCGATCTCGGCCATCAACGCGTCGTGATCGATCTCGTCAAAGCACGCCTTGATGTCAGCGTCGAGCACCCAATCGCCGCCCCGGTTGGCCCCGACCCGGATGGCCTCGATGGCCTGATGGGCCGAGCGCTTCGGGCGAAACCCGAAGCTGGACGCCAGAAAGTCGGCCTCGAACACCGGTTCGAGCACGATCTTCGCGGCGGCCATCACCACCCGGTCAGCGACAGTGGGTATCCCGAGCGGCCGGGTCTGCCCCGGCCGGCCCGGCTTGGGGATGCGCACCCGCCGCAACGGCGCCGGTCGATATCGGCCGGACCGCAACTGCGCGGCGAGCGCTTCGAGGAACGCCTGCACCCCGGACTGCTCGACGGCCTCAATCGTGATGCCGTCGATGCCGGGTGCGCCCTTGTTGGCCCGCACGTCCCTCCACGCCCGCCGCATCACGTCGCTGCGGGCGACCTTGTCAAAGAGGGCGTGGAAGCGACGCTCGGGATCCTGCTTGGCACTGCGATACAGCACCCGCTGAAGGGCTCGAACGCGGTCCCGGCCACCGGCCGGACTGACGGAACTAGCCGACGAATCGGCACTCATCAGCGCCCCTCCCCACAGACGTCGTGCATGGATGAAGCAGGGGCCCTTCGCTCCGGCCGGGTTGTGTTGTCCCGCCCATCACCACTACTACGACCCCCTCCGACTCCCTCTCGGCTACCGGCCACTTCACGGGGTCGCCGCTTATAGGCCGGTGCTGCTCCGATCCCCCGCAGGGACCGGGCCGAGGAGGGTCTCCCCAGTTCCCAGAACAACCATCTGACCGTTCCACGCCCCATACGCCGAGAGGTTCCTCCGCGCCCGCTCCAGGCTCCCAGACGCGTTCCATGGCCTTCGCCCTGTTCACGCGGGCTCGGCTCCTCTTGGACCGCCCCACCGGGCGGTGAACATTGACGACGCCGCAGGCTTCGCTTGATGCTGCGGACCGGCCAGTCGCTCCACCCCGCTTCGCACCCCGCCTCTCGGCGACGCACGGGAGCTTCGCTACCAGGGACCCTGGCATCTCCCCGGACCGGACTCCCACCGGCAGGCTGCCCTGAGCTTGTCGAACAGATACTCAACCTTCCTTTCCTATTGATTGAGCGCCCGTTCTGTCCTGGGCGCGCGCGAACATACGTTCGATGCGTTGGTCATCGCAGGAAGTGGAACAGGACGACGCCGGCCGGCTCCCGGGGCTCGGCGACACCGTAGTCCGCCGCTTCAACGCCCCGGAGGCCCTCGACACCCGCTTCCACGAGGTCCGCACCAAGTCCGCCCTCAACCGCGTCCCCGGCGCCGCCCGCCTGCCGTTCAGCTGGACGGTCAATCCGTACCGGGGCTGCAGCCACGCCTGTGTGTATTGCTTCGCCCGCCCGACGCACGAGTACCTGGACCTGGACGCCGGGCGGGACTTCGAGCGCGAGATCATCGTGAAGGTCAACGTGCCCGAGGTGCTGCGGACGGAGCTGGCGAAGCCGTCGTGGAAGGGCGAGCGGGTGGCGCTGGGCACGAACACCGACCCGTACCAGTGGGTCGAGGGCCGCTACAAGCTCATGCGCGGCATCTGGGAGGCGATGCGCGACTTCGCCAACCCGTGCTCGATCCTCACGAAGTCGCCACTGCTGCTGCGCGACGTCGATCTGCTCAAGGAGATCGCCGCGGTCACGGAGGTGAGCGCGTGCCTGTCGGTGCCCACGCTGGATGAGAAGGCGTGGCGCGCCACAGAGCCGCACACGCCCCACCCGCGCGCGCGGCTGGAGGCGGTGGGCGAGCTCAACCGCCAGGGCATACCCACCGGCATCCTGATCGCGCCGCTGATGCCCGGCATCAACGACGCGCCGGAGCAGGTCGCGCGGATCGTCGAGCTGGCCACGGAGGCCGGCGCGACCTACATCGGCGGCAACACGCTGTTCCTGCGCGGCTCGGTGCGCGACATCTTCTTCGCCTGGGTGCGCGAGCACCGGCCGGACCTGCTGGAGCGCTACGAGGAGCTCTACGCGCACGGCGCGTACCTCCGGCAGCCGGACCGCCGGCGGATCGAGCGCGGGGCCGGCGCGCCGTGGGGCGGAGCGCCCTACGAGCAGCGGTTCCGCCACCGCGGCCGCGCCGCCCCGGCTCACGTGAACCGCGAGCGGGTGGTCGCCGCCGCCGGTGGCCGCGCGCCCTGGTCCGGGCCGCCGCCGGCCACAACCAAGCAGGAAAGGTTGTTCTGAGTGATGGCCGTCACAGGCATGAAACGGGGCCGGATCGGGTGTGTTGGATTACGTGATGCGCCGTTTCTCACGCCCGCACGTCGCGCCCCGCGCGCGCAGCCTGACCCTGCAGACCGCACAGCGCGCCCGCCGCGCCAAGTGGGAGCTGGCGGTGATCCTGCCGCTGTTCGTGCTGACCGTGGTCGCCTACGCCGAGCGCTCGGAGATCTTCGGGCTCGACGAGCCGATCCGGGTGGCGGCGGCGCTCGTGATGGTGATCTTGGGCTGGGCGCTGGCGCGCGACCTCGGGCGCTTCAGCGCGCCGGCGCTGTTCCGCCGCATGGACCCGGCGACCGCCGGGACGGTGGGCTTCCTCATCCGGCTGGTGTTCCTGGTCGGGGCGACGATCCTCGCGCTGCGCGTGGCCGGGCTGGACCCCCGGACGCTGGCCGTCGGCGGCGCGATCACCGCGGTCGTCCTCGGCCTCGCGGCCCAGCAGACCCTCGGCAACCTGATCGCCGGGCTGGTGCTGATCTCCGTCCGGCCGTTCAAGGTGGGCGACCGCGTGCGCCTGCAGGCCGGCGGCCTGGCCGGCCAGGTGGAGGGCGTGGTGGCCTCGCTCGGGCTGCTCTACACGACGTTCGCGCAGGGCCAGGACTCCGTGATGGTCCCGAACAACGTGGTGCTGAGCGCCGCCGTGGTGCCGCTGCGCGAGCCGGCCGCGGTCGACCTGCGGGCCCGCCTGCGCCCGAACGTCCGCCCGAGCGACGTGCAGGCGCTGCTCGAGGACGCGATCCGCACGCCGGTCCGCGGCGAGCCGACGATCGCGCTCGAGGAGGTCGACGCCGACGAGGTCGTGGTCCGCATCCAGGCCACGCCGCTGTCCGACGAAGACGGCCCGCGCCTGGCCGACGAGGTACTGTGCGCGGTCGCCGGCGTGACCCACGACGGGGCCGGCCGGGGCGTCGGCGAGGACGACGGTCCGCCCGACTCCCGGGCTCCCGACCGCGGCGAGCGCGTCGTCATCCCGCGCGCCGACTCCGGCTGACCCCTGGGCCGGGGTCAGCGCTTGCCGGTCTGGCCGCGCGCGACGCTGTCGGACGTCTTCGCCGCGCCCAGCTTGCGCTGCACGGTGCCGACCGGGCCGGGGGCGAGCGCGGCGAGGATGGCTCCGGCTCGCAGGGGCAGCGGGGCGACGTCGAGCTCGGCGCGGTTCTGCTCGATCGCCTTGACCACGGCTCGCGCGACGTCCTCGGGCTTCTTGGTGCCGATGTACGGCGGCAGCTTCGCGCCGGACTCCGCGAACATGCCGGCGTCGGAGATGAAGCCCGGCAGGATGACCGACACGCCGACGCCCTTCTCGGCGAGGTCCTCGCGGAGCGCCAGCCCGAAGCCGCGCAGGCCGAACTTGGTGGCCGAGTAGACCGACGTGCCGGTCGGCGCCGCGCGGCCGTTCAGGGAGGACATGAACACGAGGTGGCCGCGGCCGCGCTCGACCATGCCGGGGGTGAGCGCGTGCGCGAGCATCATCGGTGCGCGCAGGTTGACCGTCAGCGCGCGGTCGATCTGCTCCTCGCTGAAGGAGGTGAGCGCGCCGCTGCCGGGCAGCCCGGCGTTGGCCACCAGCACGTCGACCTGGCCGGCGGCCGCGAGCAGCCGGGCCGGCGCCGCCGGGTCCGCGAGGTCGGCCGCGACCGCGCGGCCGCCGAGCTCCTCGGCGAGCGGCTCGAGCACCTCGGCCCGCCGGCCGGTCAAGGTCAGCGACGCACCTCGGGCCGCCCGCGCCCGGGCGATCGCGTGCCCGAGGCCGCCGGTCGCCCCGGTGAGCAGGACATGCGCGCCCGCGAGGTTCATGGAGACACCACCTGATCGAAAGGGATTGGCTAGGCGAAGACGGCGACCGTCGCCGTGAAGCTGTGGAGGAAGTACCCGCCGCCGACCGGGCCGATCTCGCCGGCGGCGAAGAACCCCGCGGCCGGCGCGCCGGCGAGCGCGTCCTCGACCGCCTCCGCGTCGTGGCCGGCCCGCCCGAACATGCTGCGGCCCCGCCCGTTGCAGGCGAACACGAGCGCGCCCGCCGGCGGACGCCCGCCCAGCGCGGCCATGCTGATCGACAGGGCGTCGCGCAGGTCGCGGTCCGCGCTCTCGGCGTCGCGGGCGTGCAGGCGGACGACCTGGCCGGGATGGACGTCGGCGGCCACCGCCACCTGCCCGGTGCTCGGGTCGGCACCGACCAGGCCGCGGACGAGGAAGTCGCCCTGCAGATAGTCCGGCTTGTTGCTGTCGACCACGATCCCGACGAGCAGGCCGCCCCGCACGAGCTGCAGGTCCTCCGGCGGGAGCGCCTCGATCGTCTCGCGCAGCTTCTCCAGCGCCGGCTTGCCCGCCAGCTCGCCGATCACGTGGCCCTGCCCGGCGGTGATCGTCAGCTCCGGCCCGAGCGGCGTCGCTCCCTGAGACACCATCGGCAGCACCTCGACGCCGTCGAGCCGCACGCCGACCGCGCCGTCCGAAACCACCTCGTCGCCGATGAACAGAACGCTCTCGTCGTCGATCGTCCGGCCGGACGCCAGCCCGCCCAGCAGCGGCATGAGCGGCGTCGACTCGGTGAGGAAGCGCAGGACCGCGTCGGTGGGGAACGTCACGGGGTCGGCCAGCAGGACGACCCCGTCGGCGCCGGTGAGCTCGGGCATCCCGGTCAGCGCGCCCGCGCCCGCCTCGAGCTCCTGGACGCTCGCGTGGAAGGTGGTCGCGGTGCCGTCGCCCAGGTGCGCCGCCCAGACCGACACCGCGGTGGCGTCCTCGATCTCGCGGCCATGCCCGATCACGCCACCCGCCCCGCAGCCGATCAGCTCCTCCGGCGCCAGCGCCTCGTGCACCGCCTCGAGCGTGGCCTCCGGCGCGGCGAGATAGGCGCCGGAGACGAACACGATGGCCAGGTCGCAGCGCTCGCCGCCGAGGGCAGCCGCGGCCCGGCCGGCCGCCTCCATCGCCGCGGCCCGCGGGTCCGGGACCGTTGAGAGGCCGGTGCCGATGCGGACGGGCATGCCGCGATGACGATACTGCGGCGCCGCGGCCGCCCGACGCGGTCGGAGACGGCGGCGCCGCGGGCGCCCGGCCGGCGGCGCGACCATACTGGCCGTCGTGCCGCGGCCCGCCGTGATCGCCGTCTTCGGTCCCACCGGGGTGGGCAAGACCGCCGTGGCCGTCGCGCTCGCCGAGCGGCTGCGGGCGCGCGGGGAGGACCCGGTGGCGATCTCCGCGGACGCCCTGCAGGTCTACGCGGGGTTGGAGATCCTCACGGGCGCGGCCGGGGCGGACGAGCGGGCGCGGCTCGAGCACCGGCTGGTCGGGTTCGTGCCGATCACGCAGACCTGTTCCGCCGGCGCCTACGCGCAGCGGGCGCACGCGGAGATCGACGCGGCGCTGGCCGCCGGCCGCACCCCGATCGTCGTCGGCGGCACCGGCCTGTATCTCCGGGCCGCGCTGGCCGACCTCGACCTGCGCCCGCCGGTCCCCGCCGGCGTCCGCGCCCGCTGGACCGGCCACGCGCCGCAGAGCCTGCACGCGACGCTGCAAAACCGCGCGCCGGCCGTGGCCGCCGGGATCGCCCCGACCGACCGCCACCGGCTGATCCGCGCGCTCGAGCTGCTCGACGCGGGCGAGCAGCCTCCGCCGCCGAAGAACTCGCCCTCCCAGCTCTGGACCACCGCCACCCGCCACCCGACGCTGCTGGCGGCCCTGATCATGGACCGCGACGCGCTCGCCGCCCGCATCGACGCCCGCATCGACGCGATGCTCGCGGCCGGCGTCCAGCAGGAGGTCGAGCGGGCCGACGCCGCCGGCGCGTCGCACACCGCCCGCGCCGCGCTGGGCTTCGCCGAGCTCCTCAAAGGCGACATCGAGGCGATGCGCACCAAGACCCGCCGGTACGCCAAGCGCCAGCTCACCTGGCTGCGCAAGTTGCCCGGCGCGCACCTGATCGACGTCACGCACCGCACGGCGCAGGACGCGGCCGCCGAGTTGGACGGCATGATCTAGGTCCCGTGCGGTTCGAGAAGTGGCAGGCGCTGGGCAACGACTACCTCATCTTCGAGGCGGACGAGCTGACCCCGTACCAGGTCCGGCGGTTGTGCGACCCGCACTTCGGCCCCGGCGGCGACGGCGTGCTCGCGCTCAGCGCCGCCGACGCGCCCGGCCACGTCGCCCGCCTGCGCATCTACAACCCCGACGGCTCGGAGGCCGAGCTGTCGGGCAACGGCGCCCGCGAGGCGATCATGTACCTGCGCCGCAACGGCTGGACGGAGGCCGACACCTTCTCCATCCAGACGCTCGCCGGCGAGATCCGCCCGACGATCACCGGCCCGACCACCTGTCGCGTCGACATGGGCCGCGCCCGCCTCGCCTCCGAGCACTACCCGCACGGCCCGCCGGATGGCCGCGGGGAGCTGACCGCGCAGGGCCGCCGCTGGCGCTTCCAGCACGTGGCGATCGGCAACCCGCAGTGCGCCATCCGCGTCGAGACCCAGGACGACCTCGAGGCGCTCGACCTGAGCGCGCTCGGCCCGCAGATCGAGCACGCGCCGCAGTTCCCGAACCGGACGAACGTGTCGTTCTGGACCGCGCTCGCCGCCGACCGGATCCGTGCCCGGATCTTCGAGCGCGGCGTGGGGGAGACGCTGTCCTCCGGCACCGGCGCGACCGGGGCTGCGGTGGCGCACGTCGTCCGCGGCGGCGACTCGCCCGTCACCGTCGTGCTGGACGGCGGCGAGCTGGAGGTCGACGTCGACGAGTCCCTGCACGTCGACCTGACCGGCTGGGCGGTCCCCGTCTACCGCGCCGAGTTGAGCGACGAGTTCAAGCGAGAGGAAGGGTTCTAGTGGTTCCTGACGCACGTATCTTGGAGAGGGACCACTGATGCTGCTGGTCACCGGAGCGACGGGCACGACGGGCAGCGAGGTCCTGCGCGCGCTCAAGGACCGCGAGGTGCCGGCGCGCGCGCTCGTGCGCGACGAGACGAAGGCCCACCACCTGCGCGACCTGGGCTTCGAGCCGGCCACCGGCGACCTGGGCGACCCGCGCACGCTGCGGCCGGCGCTGGAGGGCGTCGAGCGCGCCTACCTCGTCTCGCCCGCGGGCCCGATGCAGTCCGAGCTCGAGCTCGCGTTCATCGAGACGGCCAAGGAGGCGGGGGTACGGCACATCGTCAAGCTCTCGGTGATCGGCGCCAACGCGGAGGCGCCGCTGCGCTTCGCCCGCTCCCACGGCAAGGTC
>JAICUS010000097.1 GCA_025935735.1 Solirubrobacteraceae bacterium
CGCGCACTATCGCGCGGCGGTGAAGTACTTCGCGTCGCGCGGCTACCGCTGCGCCACCCATGCCACCGGCGACCGCGGCGTGCGCGAGGCGCTGGACGCCTACCGCGAGGCCGGCGCCGCGCCGGGCGTCCGCCACCGCATCGAGCACATCGAGACGCTGCAGCCGCAGGACCTCCCGCGCTTCGCCGCCGAGGGCGTCGTCGCCTCGATGCAGATCCAGCACATGGCCTGGCTGGAGCCGGACCGCTCGGACAACTGGTCGCGCCGGCTGGGCGGCGGCGAGCGCTGCGACCGCGCGTTCCCGCTGCGCTCGCTGCGCGAGTCCGGCGCGGCCTTCACGCTCGGCTCCGACTGGCCGGTGGCCCGCTTCGACCCGCGGATCGGCCTGGCCTGCACGCGCCTGCGCCGCCCGCCGGGCGAGCGCGACCGCGCGCCCTACGACGACCAGGCGCTCGACGCCCTGGCCGCGCTGGAGGGCTACACCACCGGCGCCGCCTACGTCGCGTCCGACGAGGACCGCCTCGGCCGCATCCGCCCGGGCTACTGCGCCGACCTCACCGTGCTCGCCGAGGACCCGGTGACATGCGACGCCGACGACCTGCCGGACCTGCCCGTGCTGATGACCGTGGTCGACGGGGAGGTCGTGCACCGGACTTGATCGTGGGACGATCGGGCCCGATGAACGACTATCGGGCCATCAACCGGGCCAGCTGGGACGAGCGGGTCCCCGCGCACGCCGCGTCGCTCGACTACGCGCTCCAGCGGTTCGAAGAGGACCCGGAGTTCCTGAGCGGCGTCGTGCGGTTCGACCTCCCGCGGCTGGGCGACGTCGGCGGCGCGCGCGGCGTCCATCTCCAGTGCCACATCGGCACCGACACGATCTCGCTCGCCCGCCTGGGCGCGCGCATGACCGGGCTGGACTTCTCGGCCCCGGCGGTCGCGCAGGCGGCCGCGCTGGCGAGACGGGTCGACGCGGCCGCCGACTTCGTCCAGGCCGACGTCTATGACGCCGTCGACGTCCTCGGCGCGGGGCGCTTCGACCTGGTCTTCACCGGCATCGGCGCGCTCTGCTGGCTGCCGGACATCCGGCGGTGGGCCGCGGTCGTGGCCGGCCTGCTCCGTCCCGGCGGACGCCTGTTCCTGCGCGAGGGGCACCCGATGCTGTGGACGCTGGCCGACCCGCGGCCGGACGGCCTGCTCGTGGTCGAGCACCCGTACTTCGAGACCGCGGCGCCGACCGTGTGGGACGAGGGCGGCACCTATGTGGAGACCGACGCCACGTTCGTCCACAACCTCACGCACGAGTGGAACCACGGCGTGGGGGAGATCGTGGGCGCGCTGCTCGAGGTGGGGATGGAGCTGACGATGCTCGACGAGCACGACAGCGTCCCGTGGGAGGCGCTCCCCGGTCAGATGGAGCGTCTCGACGGCGGGGAGTGGCGGCTCGCCGAGCGCCCCGAGCGGCTGCCGCACAGCTACACGCTGCAAGCGGTCAAACGCTGAGAGGATGCGCCTGCGATGTTCAGGAACCTGGTCAGCCCGGTCCTCGTCGGGCGGGACGCCGAGCTGGCCGCGCTGACGGAGGCGCTCGGCGCGGCGATCGGCGGCGAGCCCGGGGTCGTGCTGCTGGGCGGGGAGGCCGGGGTGGGCAAGACGCGGCTGGTGGGCGAGGCCGCCGCCCGGGCCCGGGAGGCCGGCGCGCGGGTGCTGATGGGCACGTGCGTGGAGCTGGGCGGCGAGGGCCTGGCGTTCACGCCGCTCGCGGAGGCGCTGCGCTCGCTGATCCGCGAGACGCCGCCCGACGTCGTGGACGGATTCGTCGGCCCGGCGCGGTCCGAGCTGGCGCGCCTGCTGCCCGAGCTCGACCCCGCGGGCACGCCGGGCACGCGGTCGCTCGGCACCGACCGGCTGCTCGAGCTCGTGCTCGGCGTGATCGAGCGCATCGCGGCCGACGCGCCGCTGATGCTGGTGATCGAGGACCTGCACTGGGGCGACCGCTCGACGCTCGACCTGGTCGCGCTGCTGGTGCGCGCGCTGCGGGCCGCGCGGGTGGTGGTGGTCGTGAGCTTCCGGTCCGACGAGGTGCACCGCGGGCATCCGCTGCGCCCGCTGCTCACCGGCTGGGAGCGGGTGCGCTCGGTGCGGCGGGTCGAGCTCGCGCGCTTCGGCGTCGACGAGGTCGCCGGCCAGCTCGCGGGCATCCTCGGCACGCGCCCGCCGCGGCACCTGGTCGAGCTCGTGTACGACCGCTCGGAGGGCAACGCGTTCCTGGTCGAGGAGATCCTCGAGGCGGTCCAGAGCGGCACCGGCGCCGACGAGCTGCCGGTGTCGCTGCGCGACGTGCTGCTCGCCCGCACCGAGCGGCTGTCGGAGGCCACCCAGGCGCTCCTGCGGGTCGCCGCGGCCGGCGGGCGGTCCGTGCCCGACCGGCTGCTCGCCGCCGTCGCCGGGCTCGACGAGGCGAGCCTCGACCTGGCGCTGCGCGAGGCCGTCGAGCACCACGTGCTGGTGGTCGACGAGAGCGGCGCGGGCGGCTACGAGTTCCGCCACACGCTGACGCGCGACGCGATCTACCGCGACGCGCTGCCGCGCGAGCGGGCGCGCATCCACGCCGCGTACGGGCGCGCGCTGTCGGAGGACCCGAGCCTCGCCGGCGGGGCCACGAACGTCGCCGCGGCGCTCGCGCTGCACTGGACGGCCGCGCACGACGTGCCGCGGGCGCTGCCGGCGTGCGTGGAGGCGGCGCGGCTGGCCGCGGCCTACGCGCCGGCGGAGGCGCTGCGCCATCTCGAGCGCGCGCTGGAGATGTGGCCCAGCGTCCCGGACGCCGTGGAGCGCTGCGGGGTCGACGTCGTCGAGGTGCTGCACCGGGCCGGTCTCGCCGCCTACGGCGCGGGCGAGCTCGACCGCTCGATCGCGCTGCTCGACGACGCGCTGGGCGAGGTCGCGGACGGCGACCCGGAGCGCCGGGCGCTGCTGCTGGAGTCCCGCGCGGGCGCGCTGATCGACGCCGGCCGGGTCCGCGAGGCGACCGCGGAGCTGGAGCGCGCCGCGTCGCTGCTGCCCCCCGAGCCGCCCACGGCCGCGCGCGCCCTCGTGCTGACGACGCTGGCCATCCGCCGGCTGACCGTCGGCGACGTCGAGCCCGCGGCCGCCGCGGCGGAGCTGGCGCTCGCCGCGGCGCAGGCGGCCGGCGCGCGCGAGCACGAGGCGAACGCCGCCATCACCCTCGCCTCGGCGCGCGCCTACCTGGGCGACCACGAGCAGGGGATCGCCGCCATGCGCCAGGGCTTCGACCGCGCCGTGGCGGACGGCGACCTCGTGACCGCGGTGCGCGCGCGGCTGAACCTGAGCGACTCCCTCGACATGCTCAGCCGTTACGAGGAGTCCGCCGCCGCGGCCCGGGAGGGCCTCGAGATCGCGCGCCGCACGGGTCTCGAGCGCAACGTCTACGGGGTCTATCTGATGCACAACCTGGCCGAGTCGCTGTTCCACCTGGGGCAGTGGGACGAGGCCGAGCGGGTGGCCACCGACGCGATCGAGAGCGGCGGTCTCGGCACGGTCCTGCTGTGGGTCCGCGGGACGATCGCCGCGCTGACCGGCCGCATCGACGACGCCGCGGCCGACGTCGCGGTGGCCAGCCGCTCCGCGCCCGCGGACGATCACCAGTTCGCCCTGCAGCTCGAGTTCGCCCGGGTCGAGGTCGCCCGCCTGCGCGGCGACCTGGCGGCCGCGCGCGAGCACGTGCGCCAGGCGCTCGAGATCGCCGGGTCGATGGCCCGCTATCGCTGGCCGCTCGTGTGGCTGGGCCTGCGCGTGGAGGCCGAGGCGGGTGAGCCGGACCGCGGGCGCGTCGCCGCGCTGCGCGCGCTCGCCGGCGCCCTGCCCGGCCGGACGCCCGCCGCGCGGGCCTACCGCGCGCTCGCGCTGGCGGAGACGCGGCGCGACGCGGCCGACTGGGGCGCGGTCGCCGCCGCCTGCCGGGAGCTCGGCGACCCGTACCTGGCCGCGTATGCGCTCCTGCGCCGGGCGAGCGCGGCCGGCGCGAGCGGCGACCGTGACGGCGTGCCCGCGCCGCTGCTGGAGGCGCTGCGCCTGGCCAGGACCCTCGGCGCGGCGCCGCTGGCCGAGGAGGCGCGCGCGCTCGCGCGCCGCGCCCGCATCCGCGTGGAGGAGGGCGAGCCGCAGGACGGCGCCGACGCCTTCGGCCTCACCGAGCGCGAGCGCGAGGTGCTCGAGCTGCTCGCCGACGGCCGCTCGAACCCGCAGATCGCCGAGACGCTGTTCATCAGCCGCAAGACGGCCAGCGCCCACGTGTCGAACATCATCGCCAAGCTCGGGGTCACCAGCCGCGGCGAGGCCGCGGCGGTCGCGCACCGCTCCCGCGCCTAGGACCCCTCCTACGCGGACCGCCCGTCCCGGGCCCGCATCTAGGCCGCCGGACCGCCCGAAACGGGGCAGCTGCCCGATGTGCGCAGGGGGGTCCTAGGCGCAAGCTTGCACCCATGAGATCAACGACCGCCCAGCGGGCCGTCCCGACCAGGAGGCCCGAGATGCTGCTCTTCCGCTAGCCCTCGCGATTCCCGATTCACCCGCCTGAGCGCCGCGGGGCCCGACCGGGCTCCGCGGCGCACCACTTCCTCCGACCGCCGAGGTCTCCATGCTCAACCCCGTCGCGCCGCTGCGCGTTGCGCTGCGCCATCGCCATCTGCGGATCCTGTTCGCCGGCCAGCTCGCCTCCGACGCCGGGGACTGGCTGTACAACGTGGCGCTGCTGGCGCTCGTGTTCGAGCGGACCGGCTCCTCCGCGCTGCTGGGCGCGACGACCGCGGCGCGGATGCTGCCGTTCGTCCTGCTCGGCCCGCTCGGCGGCGTCCTCGCCGACCGCCTCGACCGGCGGGCACTGATGATCGGCTCCGACCTGGCGCGCGCGCTGTGCATGGCGGCGCTCGCCGTGGTCGCCCTGACCGGCGCGCCCATCCTGCTCGCTCCGGCGCTCGCCGCGCTGTCGACCGCCGCGGGAGCCGCCTACCCGCCGTGCGTGCTGGCGCTGATCCCGCGCCTGGCGGGCGACGAGGACCTGCCCGCCGCCAACGCCGCGCGGACCACGATCATGAACGCGTGCATCGTCGTCGGGCCGGTGCTCGGCGCCGCGCTGCTGCTGGTCGGCCCGGCCGCGGTGGCGTTCGCCGTCAACGGCGCGACGTTCCTCGCCGGCGCGGCCGCCGTCGCCGCGCTGCCGCGTACCGCGCTGCGCCGCCCGGAGGCGGGCGCCGAGCACGCGGGGGTGCTCGCCGGCTGGCACGCGCTGCGCGGCTACCCCGACGCGCTGCCGCTCGTCGGCGCGCACGTCGTCGCCAGCGCCGCCTACGGCGCGCTGACCGTGCTCTTTGAGCTGCTGAGCGAGCGGCTCGGCCTCGGCGCCGCCGGCTACGGCTACCTCGTGGCGGCGCTGGGCGTCGGCGCCGTGCTGGCCGCGGGTCTCGCCGAGCGCGCCGCGTCGCTCGGCCGCCCGCGCCTGGTGCTGGCCGTCGCCGTGGCCGCGATCGGCGCACCGCTGCCGCTCGCGCTCGCCGGCCCGCTCCCGGCCGCGCTGCTCGTCGCCGCCGTGTTCGGCGCGGGGACGCTCGTGAGCGAGGTCGTCGGCGACACGGCGCTGCAGCGCTCGCTCGACCCCGCCGTGTTCGCCCGCGCGTACGGGCTCGTCCTGCCGGCCGCGCTCGCCGGGATCGTGCTCGGCGCGCTGCTCGCCCCGCCGTGCGTGGCGCTCGTGGGCCTGAACGGCACGCTGCTGATCGTGGCCGGCACGTGCGTCGCCTACGGCGCGCTGATCGGGACGAGCGCCCGCCGCCGCGTGCCGCGCTTGACAGGCAGCCGCGTGGCTGCCTAATATATGCAGCCAGATGGCTGCCTCTCCCTCGCTGGACGACGCCTTCAAGGCCCTGGCCGACCCGAGCCGGCGGCGGCTGCTCGACCGCCTCAATGAGCGCAACGGGCAGACGCTGCGGGAGCTGTGCTCCGGCCTGGGCATGGCGCGCCAATCGGTGAGCAAGCACCTGGCGGTGCTGGAGGCGGCCAACCTCGTCACGACCGTCCGCCGCGGCCGGGAGAAGCTGCACTACCTCAACGCGGCGCCCATCAACGAGATCGCCGAGCGCTGGATCACGCGCTACGAGCGCGGCCGCGTGCACGCGCTCGCCGATCTCAAGCGAGCACTGGAGGAGCCCCTCGTGGACACGCCGTCATTCGTCTACGTCAACTACATCAGGACGACCCCCGAGCGCCTGTGGCAGGCGCTGACCGAGCCCGCGTTCACCGAGCGCTACTGGGGCATGGTCTTCCACTCCGACTGGCGGACCGGCTCGCGCTACGTCCTGAACCAGTTCGGCCTGACCATCGCCGACGACGAGCAGGTGGTGCTGGAGGCCGAGCCGTTCAGCCGGCTGTCGTACACCTGGCACACGGTCACGCCGGAGTGGGCCGACGCGCTCGACCTCACCGCCGAGGCGCGCGAGCGCCTGGCGGGCGAGCCGCGCTCGACGGTGACCTTCGAGATCGAGCCGCTCGACGACGCGCAGGTCAAGCTCACCGTCGTCCACGACGGCCTCGCGCCGGACGGCCTGATGGGGTCGCTCATCAGCCGCGGCTGGCCGCGCGTGCTGTCGAACCTCAAGACCCTGCTGGAGACCGGCGAGCCGCTGCCCGACAGCTCGGTGGTCAGGACGCCGGAGGAGCTGCGCTCATGACGACCCCCGCGACGCGCGAGCAGTGGCTCGCCGCCCGGCTCGAGCTGCTGGAGGCCGAGAAGGAGCACACCCGCCGCGGCGACGAACTGGCCCGCCGGCGGCGCGAGCTGCCCTGGGTGCCCGTGGAGAAGGAGTACCGCTTCGAGACCGCCTCCGGGCCGGCCACGCTGCGCGACCTGTTCGGCGGGCGCTCGCAGCTGCTCGTCTACCACTTCATGTTCGGCCCCGGGTGGACCGGCGGCTGCCCGTCGTGCTCGGCGATCGCCGACGGCTTCAACGGCTCGGTGGTCCACCTCGAGCACCACGACGTGGCGTTCGCCGCGGTCTCGCGCGCGCCGGTCGACGCGCTGGAGGCCTACAAACGGCGCCTCGGCTGGACGTTCACCTGGGCGTCCTCGCACGACGGCGACTTCAACTACGACTTCAACACGTCGGTCACCGAGGAGCGGCAGCGCTCCGGGAGCGTCGAGTACAACTTCCGCGCGGAGGACACGAGCTGGCTGGCGGTCCCGGAGCCCGGCAGCGCCACGGTGCGGGAGTTCGCGGCGATGGCCGGCACCGACGTCCTGGGGTTCGTGCGCGAGCGGCCCGGCATGAGCGCGTTCGCCCTCAAGGACGGCGTCGTCCACCACACCTACTCCGCCTACGCGCGCGGCCTCGACGCGCTCTGGGGCATGTACCAGTGGCTGGACCGCGCGCCCAAGGGACGCAACGAGGCCGACGCGTGGTGGCGCCGCCACGACGAGTACTGACGTATCAGCCCGGCGTGAACAGCTCCCAGCCGTCGTGCTCTCCCCGGGCGCTGAAGCGCAGCGCGGAGCCGATGGTGAGATCGCGCACGGTGCGGGAGAGCACCACCTCGCCCGGCGCGGCGAGCGCGGCGATGCGCGCGGCGAGCTCGACCGCGAACCCGCGGACGACCTCCCCGTCGCGCTCGATCTCGCCGGTGTGGATCCCGGCGGCGGCGCCGGCGGCGACGGCGTAGTCGACGGCGGCGGACGGGCCGGCGAAGATCGCCACCCGGCCGCCGGCCGGGGTGCGCACCGGCTCGCCGTGGTAGCGCTCGACCGCGAGCGCGGCATCAGTCGCGACGACGGTGGCGACAACGCGGGTGGGCGGCCCGGGCGCGGGGCGCCGCCCCGTCAGCAGCTGCGCGATCGGGTCCAGGAACCAGGCGTCCTCGCCCCGCCAGGGGAGGTGGTAGTCGGCGTCGTGCTCCAGGTAGCGGCCTGCGGGCAATTGCCCGGCGACGTGGCGCCCGAGCGCCGGCGGGCACAGCGGATCGCCGGTGCTGTGCAGGACCAGCGCGGGCGTGGCGACGCCGGGCAGCAGCGGGCGGATGTCGATCTCGGCGTTGCGGCGGATGATGTGCGCCGCCATGGTCGGCGTGCACAGGCTGCGCTCCCAGCGCGCCATCAGCTGCCGGGCCCCGTCGGTGGCGGGCGCGCCGCCGAACGACACCGGCGAGATCCGGCCGGTGCCCCAGTCGGCGCCGATGCGATCGATGAAGGCGCCGACGAGCTCCGGGGCGAGGCCGGCCGGGTTGTCCGGGCCGGCGAGCAGCCTCGCGTAGGAGCTGTAGAGCACGAGTTGGCGGACCCGGTCCGGGTGGGCGGCGGCGAACACGAGCGCGAGCGCCGCGCTCTCCGAGTAGGCGAACAGCGTCGCGCGCTCGACCCCGGCCGCGTCCATGACCGCGCGGATGTCCTGCGCGCGCTCCTCGAGGCTCCCGAACCCGAGCGTCCGGTCCGACAGGCCCGTGCCGCGCTTGTCGAGCACCAGGCAGCGCGCGCAGTCGCCGAGCGCGGCGAGCACCGGTCCCAGCGGGGGGAAGTCCCAGATCGCGTCCAGGTTCGAGGCCCACCCCGGGACGACGACCAGGTCGCGGTCCCCCTCGCCGAACGACTGGTAGGCGATCGACAGCCGCCCGCTGCGCGCGTAGCGGACGCCGGACCGCCCGGCCCGCGAGGACGGCGCGGCCGTCCCCGATCGCACCTCCTCGACGAGCGCGCGGGTCGCCGCCGACGGCGCGATGCGCAGCTCGCCGGCCAGGCGCCGGCGGAACCGCTCGTACACGGCCAGCGCCGCGCCGCGGTCGCCGGCCGCCGCGTGGCGGCGGATCAGCTCGCGCTGGGGCACCTCGGCCAGCGGGTCGAGATCCGCCCACACCGCGGTCAGGCGCAGCGCCGCGTCGCCCTCCGCGCGCGCCGCGGCCGCCGCGAGACCGTCCACCAGGCGGCGCTGGAGCCGATCGCGCGCCTCGTGCGCGAGGTCGTCGTCGAACCCGGCCAGCAGTCGCGATCCGCACAGCTCGAGCGCCGCCTCCGCGCGGCCCTCGGCCAGCAGCCGCTCGACGTGCGCGACGTCGGTCCACACGCCGGCGGCCAGCGCCACGCCGTCGCGCCGGACGTCGAGGACGTGCGCTTCCACCGCGGCACGCAGCTGCGAGAGCGCGTTGCGCAGGCTCGCCCGGGCGCTCGCCTCGCGGACGCCGGGCCAGAGCCGGCCCGCGAGCTCGCTGCGGCCGTGCACCCGGCGCTCCAGGGCGACGACGGCCAGCAGCATCCGCGCCTTGCGGCTCGACGGCAGCGCGACGTCGCGACCGTCCGCCTCCAGCCGCATCTCGCCGAGCAGACAGAGCCGGACCACGCGCCGAATCTAACTCTTGCGCCGGTCTTGCGCCGGTTTTGCGCTGCCGTGACGGCGCCGCGGGAAGCTCGGCGCATGACACGGCCGGCCGCCACCCAGATCGCCCCGGGGGTCCGGCGGGTCACCGTCGGCGCCCCCGTGGGGAGCCACGTGTACCTGATCGACCACCCCGAGGGCGTCATCGCGTTCGACGCCGGCGTGCGGGGAACGGGGGCGCAGGTCCTGGCGGCGGCGGGCCGGCCGATCACCCGCGTGGTGCTCAGCCACAGCCACCCCGACCACCGCGGCGGCGCCGGCGAGCTGCGCGCCCCGGTGCTCTGCCACCCCGACGAGGCGGCCGACGCCGAAGGCGACGGCGGCCTGCACTACGCCGACTTCGGCCTGATCCGGAACCCCGCCGTGCGCGCGGTGTTCCCGCAGCTCGTCGCCACCTGGGACGGGGGACCGGTCGTCATCGCGGGGACCGTGGCCGACGGGGACGAGGTCGGCGGCTTCCGCGTCGTGCACGTCCCGGGCCACGCACCCGGCCTGATCGCGCTCTTCCGCGCGGCCGACGGGCTGCTGCTGGCGGCCGACGCCGTCTACACGCTCGACCTGGAGGCGGGCGGCCCGGCGGCCCCGCGCGTGCCCCACCCCGCGGTGAACTGGGACACGGCCCTGGCCCGCGCGGCGATCCGCCGGCTGGCCGCGCTCGCGCCGCGCAGCGTCCGGACGGGCCACGCGGGCGATGTGGGCCGCCCCGTGACCGAGCAACTGCACCGTGCCGCGGAAACCGACAGCGAAGGAGCACACGCATGGCCGGCAAGGTCGTGATCAACCTCGCCACCGGGCTGGAGGACGCCGAGCGCGTCACGGTGGCATTCCTCGTCGGCGGCGCCGCCGCGGAGCGCGGCAGCGCCGTGGCGATGTTCCTGACCAAGGAGGCGGTGCGCCTCGGCCTGGAGGGGTTCGCCGAGGCGGTGGCCTGCGACGGCTGCCCGCCGCTGCCGCGGCTGCTCGGGCGGTTCGCGGACCGCGGCGGCGAGCTGCTCGTCTGCCCGATCTGCTTCAGCGCCCGCAGGCTCGACGAGTCGCGGCTGACCGCCAACGCGCGGCTGGCCGGGGCCACGCCGCTGCTGGAGTGGATCGGCAACGATGCCGCGACCGTGTTCAGCTACTGACGCGCCCGCACGACCAGCACGTCGTGGTCGGTGTGGGCGGCCGGCAGCACCTGCACCGCGGGTGAGCCGAGCGCGCGGCTGGCGTACACGTGCTGGATCCCGCGCGCCTGGTGGGCCGCGGCGTCGGTGCGGATCCACAGGCCGCGCGGCGCGCACGGCGCGCGGCGGTTGACGTCGCCGCCGAAGATGACCCTGCCGGACGCCGCGCGGCGGGCGAGCAGCGCCTTCAGCTCGCCGCACTGCGCGTCGTTGGCGGGGCGCGCGACGCCCGAGCGCGCCGCCAGGTGCGCGGTGCACACGTCCACGCCGGCCCGGGTGACCACGCACAGCCACCGGCGCCGCTCGAGCCCGGCCTGCGCCGCGAACTCTCGGCTCTCGGCGCTCGCGACGGCGGCCCGGGTGAGCACGGCGTCGCCGAACAGCCCGCGGCCGCCCGGGCGCACGCAGGGCAGCAGCTTGCCGCCGTAGACCACGCGTGAGAAGCGCACGCGGTAACCGGTCCGGCGGGCGATCCGGTCGGCGTCGCCCTCGCACGCCTCGTTGAGCGTGACCGCGTCCGGCCGCACCTCGCGGATCCGGGCCTCCGCCTCCGCGAGGACGGCGGGGTAGGCGACCCGGCCGTAGCAGCTCGCCAGCCCGGACAGGCAGAGGTTCATCTGCAGCAGCGTGAACGCCGGACCGGTGGGGCGCTCCCGCGCCAGGGCGTGCCCGCCGCAACCGGCGAGGAGTGCGGCGCCGAGCGCGACCGCGGCGACCGACCGCATCCGCCCAAGGTAGCTGCGAACGGCCGGCGCGGCCGCGAACGGGGGCTAGTGGTGCGCCACTAGTTGGCGCCGGAGGCGAACTCCTCGGCGCTCGGGACCTTGACCGGCTCCGGAGCGGGCTGGGTGATCCGCAGCGGGTTGCCGAACGGGTCGCGCAGGCCGCAGTCGATGCCGTAGAAGTGCTCGGTCGGCTCCTGGGTGAACTCGACGCCCTTGGCCACGAGGTCGGCGTAGGTCTTGCGGCAGTCGTCGACGTTGAAGATCACGCCGCCGGCGCCGCCCTTGGCGACCAGGTCGCGGATCGCCGCGGCGGTCTCCTCGTCGTGGCCCATGTCCGGCGTCGCGAGCACGAGCTGCGTCTCGGGCCGGCCCGGCACCTGCACGGTGAGCCAGCGGAACGGGCCCAGGTCGGCGTCGGTCCCGACCTCCAGGCCGAGCTTGCCGACGTAGAAGTCGACGGCCGCGTCGTGGTCGAGCACGTAGATGAAGGAGTGGGAGAGGGAGGTGAGCATGCCGGGCACGCTACGGCGGGCCGGCGCCGTTCGCTTCTCCGAAACTGCGGTCTTGGGCCGCCTCGCGCGGCCGCGTCCAGGCCATGACCACGCACGTGGGCACGTAGCCGGCGGTGCCCGCTCCGGTCCGCCAGGCCTCGCGGTAGGCGGTCGGCGTCAGCCCGACCACGCGGGTGAACGTCCGGCTGAACGAGCCTAGGCTGGCGAAGCCGACATCCAGGCAGATCTCCGTCACCGGCCGCTGGGTCTCGCGCAGCAGCGCCATCGCCCGCTCCAGCCGCCGGCGCTGCAGGTAGCGGTGCGGCGTCTCCCCGAACGTCTCCTTGAACGTGCGGATGAAGTGCGCCTCGGAGGTCAGCGCGACCCGGGCCAGCGCCGCCACGTCGAGCGGCTTGTCGTAGGAGCGGTCCATCTTGTCGCGCGCGCGCAACATGCGGCGGCTGGCGGCGTCGACTCGCACCACCCGGTCGACGTTAGCGTTCCCGGGCAGCGTGACGTCCTCGACCCTTGCCGCGATGGCGGCCGACGACCTTGCCGCGGATGCCGGAGCCGTTCTTCGCGTACCTGACGACGCTGATCGTCGTGCTCTACGACACCTACCGTCCGGTCCGCGCTCTGATATCCCCGGGCCGATGATCGACACGCCCCGCGAGCCCGTCACCGACACCTACCACGGCGTCGAGGTCGTCGACGAGTACCGCTGGCTCGAGGATGAGCGCTCGGAGGCGACGCGGGAGTGGACCGCCGCGCAGGACGCCCAAGCGCGCGCGTACCTCGCGGCGCTGCCGTCCCGCGACGCCATCCGGCGCCGGGCCGAGGAGATCCTCGCGGTCGAGTCGACGGCCTATGACGGCGTGACGCTCGGCGGCGCGACGTACTTCGCGCTCAAGACGCAGCCGCCGCTCCAGCAGCCGTTCCTCGTCGCGCTCGACGGGCTCGACGACACCGCCGGCGAGCGCGTGCTGGTCGACCCCAACGCGCTCGACGCGTCGGGCGCCACCACGATCGACTGGTACCGCCCGTCGCCCGACGGCTCGCGGGTCGCGGTCTCGCTCTCCGAGCACGGGACCGAGGACGGCACCGTGTACGTGTACGACGTGGCGAGCGGCGAGGTCGCCGACGGGCCGCTGCCGCACGTCAACTCCGGCACCGCGGGCGGCTCGCTGGCCTGGCGCGCGGACTCCGGCGGGTTCTGGTGCACCTGGCACGCCGCGCCGGGGACCGTCCCGGACGCGGACCTCGGCTTCTATCAGGAGATCTGGTTCCACGCGCTCGGCACGCCGGACGGCCGCCGCGAGCTCGCGGGCGTCTTCGCCGACGACCGGATCGCCGAGAACTTCCTCTCCGTCTCACCCGACGGGCGCTGGGTGCTGGACCTCGTCCAGAAGGGCGACGGCGGCGAGTGGCAGGTCTTCGTGCGCCGGCAGGAGGGCGACGCCGACTGGCGGATGGTGGCCGACCTCGGCGACGAGTGCGTCGGCGCGGTGTTCGGCGGCCGGTCGCTGTTCCTGCTCTCGCTGCGCGACGCGCCGCGCGGGCAGGTGCTGCGGCTGGAGCTGGGCGACGCCGTGACCGTGGCCGACGCGACGGTGGCCGTCCCGCAGGGCGAGCTGGCCATCGAGGAGATCGCGGCCACGGACGCCCGGCTGTGGGTGGTGGAGATCGACGGCGGCCCGTCGCGCATCCGGGCCCTCGACCACGCCGGGAACGCGCTGGCGGACGTGCCGCTGCCGCCGGTCAGCGCGATCGACCGGCCGGTGGCGCTCGGCTCGCGCGCGGTCGCCTGGGCGCTGGAGACGTTCGTCTCGCCCCGCTCGTGGTGGGTGCACGGCGACGACGACACCGAGCCGCGCCGCACCGCGCTGGACACGCACACGCCGGTCGACTTCGCCGGCATCGAGGTCGAGCGTGTGACCGCGACCTCCAAGGACGGCACCCGGGTGCCCATCACGCTCCTGTACCGCGCGGGCACGCCCAAGGACGGCTCGGCCCCGGCGATCCTCTACGGCTACGGCGGCTACGCGGTCTCGCTCAAGCCGTCCTTCCAGCCGTCGCGGCTGCTGTGGCTCGAGC
>JAICUS010000870.1 GCA_025935735.1 Solirubrobacteraceae bacterium
GATGCCGTAGTGGCCCGGCAGCCGCGTGGCCACGAGCGACACGACCTCCCGGAGCGCCTCGCGGGGGTCGGCGCGCTCGACCATGAACAGGTCGCCGCCGTACTCGGGCGCCTCGCCGTGGCGGACCGCGTGCGCGCCGCGGACGATCATCGAGCCCGCCGCCTGGCGGAAGATGTGCGTGAGCTCCGCCACCGGCACCGGGCCCGCCGCCACCAGCTCGGCGAACGGCTTGCCGGCGCCCACGGGCGCGAGCTGGTCGGCGTCGCCCACCAGCACGACGTGCGTGCGGGGGCCGACCGCGCGCAGCAGCGTGACGAGCAGCTCGAGATTGGCCATCGACGTCTCGTCGACCACCAGCAGGTCGGTGTCGAGCTCGTCGCGCGCCGGGCCCTGGCCGGGGATCCAGCCGAGCGCGGAGTGGATGGTCGAGGCCTCGAGGCCCGTCGACTCCGCCATCCGGCGGGCGGCCCGGCCGGTGGGGGCGACGAGCTGGAGCGAGGCCCGCTGGGCCTTCGCGGCCGCGGCGATGAGCCGGATGGTCGCCGTCTTGCCGGTGCCCGGGCCGCCGGTGACGATGGACAGCCGCGCGGTGAACGCGGCGCGGACCGCGGCCGCCTGCTCGGCGGCCGGGACGAGGTCGCCGGTGTCCAGGTGCGCCTCGCGCAGGCGCGGCCGGCCGGACGCCAGCCGGCCGATCTGCTCGGCCAGCTCGGACTCCAGCGCCGCCGTCTCCGGCCGGTAGGCCCAGACCGTCGCGCCGTCGACGTCCAGCACCAGCTCGCCCTCGTCCTCCATCTCGCCCAGCAGCGCCGCGGTGGGCGGCGCGCCGAGCAGCTCGGCCGCCTTGGCCGCCAGCTCGGGCACGGGCAGGCAGGTCGACCCCTCGCGCTCGGCCTCGCCCAGCACGTGCAGGATGCCCGCGCGCATGCGGGCGACGGGGTCCACGCGGCCGGCCAGGCGGGCGATCGTGTCGGCGGTGGCGAACCCGACGCCGAACACGCTGGTCAGCTCGTACGGGCGCCGGCGCACCGCGTCGTGCGCGCGCTCGCCGTAGCGGGCGGTCAGCCGCGGCACGAGCCAGGCGAGCCCGTGCGGGGCCAGCAGCAGGTGCAGCGCGCGGGTGGAGCGCAGCCCGTGCCAGGACTTCACCGCCTCGCCGGTGCGCTTCGGATTGAGCCCCACGCGCCGGAACGCGGCGTGGGGATCGCGGTCGATCGCCTCCAGCACGTCGTCGCCGTAGCGGTCCAGCAGCTCCGCCGCCCGCACCGCGCCGACGTGCTTGACCCGCCGCAGGTAGGTCAGCAGCGCCGCGTCGCCGGACGGCGCCAGCGGCTCGGCGGTCGCGACCTTGACCTGCAGGCCGAAGCGCCGGTCGTCCTGCCAGACGCCGGCGATCCGCGCCCGCTCGCGCTCCTCCAGGTGCGCCAGCGGGCCGACCAGCACGATCTCGTCGCCGTCGCGGTCGGCGTCCAGCACGGCGAAGCCGGAGTCCTCGCTCGCCCAGCGGCGGCGGCGGACGACCACCTCGTCCTCGAACGGTGCTCCCGGGGTGCCCTCGACCATGTGCGCGAACCGACCGTATCCGGGTAGGCCGCCGGAAAGGAGGTTCACCCCCATGCCACAGAAGTCACCCGGCCCGAGCGTCAAGGACCCCAAGCAGTACGAGGC
>JAICUS010000191.1 GCA_025935735.1 Solirubrobacteraceae bacterium
GAACGGGGCTGGGGCCGGATCGTCAACATCTCCTCCGGCGCCGGGCGCAGCGTGTCGCTGACCGGCATCCAGGCCTATGCGTCGGCCAAGGCCGGCCAGCTGGGCTTCACTCGCCAGACCGCGCACGAGCTCGGCCCGTACGGCATCACGGTCAACGCGATCGCGCCCGGGTTCGTGCTGTCGAACCCGACGTCGATCGCCCAGTGGGAGTCCTACGGGGAGGACGGGCAGCGCGCGGTGCTCGACCGGATCGCGCTGCGGCGCCTGGGCGAGCCGCAGGACATCGCCGACGGCGTCGTGTTCCTCGTGAAGGCCAGGTGGCTGACCGGCCAGGTGATCTCGATCGACGGCGGCAGTGCCCTCTTCTGAGCAGCTCGCCGCGCTGGGCGAGTTCCTGGCCATCCCGAGCGTGTCGCTGGACGGCGGCGCGCCGATGCGCGCCGCGGCCGAGTGGGTGGCCGCCCGGCTGCCCAACGGGCGCGTGGTGGACGACGTCGCGCTGGGCGAGCTGCCCGGGCCACCTGACGCACCGACGATCCTCGTCTACGGCCACTACGACGTGCAGCCCGCGGGCGACGCGTCCGAGTGGACGACGCCGCCGTTCCGCGCGTCGGTGCGCGACGACCGCGTCTATGCACGCGGCGCGACCGACGACAAGGGGCCGGTGTTCGTCGCGCTGGAGACCGCGCGGGCATTCGGGGACGCGCCGCCGCTCACCGTCAAGTTCCTGATCGAGGGCGAGGAAGAGATCGGCAGCCCGTCGCTGCCCGGCTTCCTGCGCGCCCACGCGGACGAGCTGGGCGCCGACCTCGTCGTGTCGGCCGACGGCGCGATGTGGCGACCGAGCGAGCCGTCGGTGCCGGTCGCCGCCAAGGGTCTGCTGGCGCTGGACATCGAGGTCGGCGGGCCGGCGAGCGACCTGCACTCCGGCCGCCACGGCGGCGCGATCCAGAACCCGAACCACGCGCTGGCCGAGATCCTGGCCTCATTGCATTCCGGAGGGCGGGTCGCGGTACCGGGCTTCTACGACGGCGTGCGCGACGTCGGCGTGGGCGACGTGCCGTTCGACGAGGCCGAGTACCTGGCGTCGGTCGGCGTGCCCGAGCCGTTCGGCGAGCCGGGGTACAGCACCCTGGAGCGGCTGTGGACGCGGCCGACGCTCGAGGTCAACGGCCTGCACGGCGGCGGCGACTTCACGGTCATCCCGCGGCGGGCGAGCGCGCACGTCACCTGCCGCCTGGTGCCCGGCCAGGATCCCGACGCCGTCTTCGCGGCCATCGAGCGCCACGTGACCGCGCCGCCCGGCGTGCGTGTCGCCGTGCGCCGCCAGCCGGGCGCCGTGCCGGCCTACGAGCTGCCCACCGATCACGTCGCCGTGCGCGCCGCGGTGGCCGCGCTGCGCCACGCCTACCCGGACACCGAACCGCTGCTGGTGCGCATCGGCGGCACGCTGCCGGCCGCGGTGGTGTTCGAGCGCGAGCTCGGCCTGAAGACCCTGCTGTTCTCCTTCTCCACCGCCGACGAGAACCTGCACGCGCCCGACGAGTTCTTCCGGCTGGAGCGCATCGACGCCGGGATCGCGGCATGGAGCGAGCTCTGGCGGCGGCTGTCGGACATGATGCGCGGATGACGAGCGCCCAGGACATCGACCGGCGGGCGGACGAGGCCGGACTGCGACTCGTCCGCTTCCTGTGGTGCGGCAACGACGGCACGGTGCGGGCGAAGGCGTCGAGCCGCCATGGGCTGACCGGCCGGCTCGAGCGCGGCATCGGCGTCACCGTGGCCATGCAGGCGATGAGCGGGCTCGACCAGCTGCAGCCGGTGCCCGACATGGGCGCGGTGGGCGAGTACCGGCTGATGCCGGACCTCGACACGTTCCGCATCCTCCCCTACGCGCCGCGCACCGGCGCGGTGCTGACCGATCACTGCCTGCCCGACGGCGAGCCGGCGCCGGTCTGCCAGCGCTCGTTCCTCAAGCGCATGGAGGCGCGGCTGGCCGAGCGCGGGCTGGTGCTGCGCGCGTCGTTCGAGAACGAGTTCTCGCTGGCCACCAAGCAGGACGACGAGTACGTCCCGGTCGACACGGGGCTGTGCTTCTCCACGATCTCGATGACCGCGTCGCAGAAGTTCGCCGACGAGTTGGTCGGAGCGCTCGACAAGCAGCGGCTCTTCCTCGAGCAGTACTACGCCGAGCTCGGCCACGGCCAGCAGGAGATCTCCACCGCGCACGCGCCGGCGCTGCGGGCGGCGGACGAGCAGATCCTCGTGCGCGAGACGATCCGCGGGGTCGCGTCCTCGCTGGAGCTCGTCGCCTCGCTGGCGCCCAAGCCCTGGCCGGACAACGCGGGCAACGGCCAGCACATCCACTTCTCGCTGTGGGAGGGCGAGCGCAACCGCTTCTACGAGGGCGGCGGGCTCTCGCCGCTGGCCCGGGCGTTCATCGCCGGCGTGCTGGACCACCTGCCCGGCCTGTGCGGGCTGACCGCGCCGAGCTTCAACTCCTACCACCGGATCGTCCCCGGCTACTGGGCGGGCGCGTTCACCTGCTGGGGCGACGACAACCGCGAGGCGCCGGTGCGGGTCGCGTCGCCGTTCCGCGGCGCCGAGGAGGCCTCGACCAACGCGGAGCTGAAGGCCTGCGACTCCTCCGGCAACCCCTATCTGGCGCTGGGCGGGCTGATCGCCGCGGGGCTGGACGGGATCGAGCGCGGGCTCGAGCCCCCGGAGCCGGTGGACGTCGACCCCGCGACGCTGAACGAGTGGGAGCGCTCGCGCCGCGGGATCCGGCCGCTGCCGGCGACCCAGGCCGAGGCGCTGGGCGCACTGGCGGGCGACCACGTGCTGACCGAGGCGCTCGGGCCGGTGCTGACCGGCGCCTATCTCGCCGTTCGCCGCTCCGAGTGGGCGGCCTACTCCGCGGAGGACGCGGCATTCGAGCAACAGGGTCACTTCGAGAAGTACTGAACGGCGTCGGGCTCGTCGACCACCACGCGCACGGCGTGCTGCGCGAGCACCCGCGCACGCTCGACGAGTTCCGCGGGCTGTTCTCCGAGAGCGAGGACCCGCGCCAGTGGCCGCATGTGGCGACGGGCGTGATGTACCGGCGGGCGATGCGCGCGCTGGCGGCGTTCTTCGGCTGCGGCGCCTCGGAGCACGACGTCTTCGCGCACCGCCTGTCGCTGGACCCGCTCGAGTACGCGGGCGCGCTGCTGCGGGCTACCGGGACCGAGGCGCTGCTGATCGACGACGGGTTCCCTCCGGCCGAGCTCAGCGTCAACTGGGAAGAGCTGGGCAGGGTGGCGGGCTGCCCGTCCGCGCCGGTCATGCGGATCGAGCGGGTGGGCGCGGCCGGCATCGCCGAGGCGGTCTCGCGGGCGCGCGCGGACGGCTTCGTGGGCCTGAAGACGATCGCCGCGTACCGCGGCGGCCTCGATCTCTCCCGCCTCAGTGACGAAGTTCGCGACGGGCTCGTGAACGCGCTCGAGGCCAACCAGGCGACCGGCGATCCCCTGCCGCTGCAGGTCCACTGCGGCTTCGGCGACGCCGATCTCTCGCTCCCACTCGCCCGCCCCGGCCTGCTCAAGCCGCTGATCGAGCGCTTCGACACCACCCCGTTCGTGCTGCTGCACTGCTACCCGTTCGTGCGCGAGGCGGGCTGGCTGGCGCACGTCTACCCGAACGTCTTCTTCGACCTCTCGCTGACCATCCCGCACGTCACCCAGCCGGCCACGGCGCTGCGCGAGGCGCTCGAGCTCGCGCCCGTGTCGAAGCTGCTCTACGCCTCCGACGCCGCCCGCACGCCCGAGCTCTACTACCTCGCCGCGATGTGGTGGCGCGACACGCTCGCCGAGGTCCTGCCGGAGCTGTCCGGCGACGACGCGGAGGCCGACGCCCGGGCGATCCTGCGCGACAACGCCGTCGCGCTGTACGGGCTCGCGCTGTGAGTGAGCCCGGCGACGAGCTCGTCGCGTTCCTGTACGCCGACCTCTCCGGGCTGAGCCGCGGGCGCGCGGTCCCGCAGCGACGGCTGGCGCGCGCGATGGCCACCGGCGTGGGTTGGGTGCCGGCCGACCAGGCGATCACCCCGCTCGGCCCGCTGGCCGAGCCGAACCCGTGGGGCTCGCTGGGCGACCTGCGGCTCGTGCCCGACCCCGCCACGGAGACCCGTGTCGCGCTCTGGCCCGACGTGCCGCCGCTGCACTTCGTCCTGTGCGACGCGCGCACGATGGACGGCGCGGCCTGGAGCGCCTGCCCGCGGGCGCTGCTGCGCTCCGCCCTCGCCCGGCTGGCGGACGAGACGGGCCTGGCCGTGCACGCCGCGTTCGAGCACGAGTTCGTGCTTCAGGGCCACGTGCCGTTCCCGCCGCCGGCATTCAGCTACGAGGCGCTGCGGCGCGCCGAGCCGCTGGGCGGCGAGCTGGCGGCCGCGCTGCGGCTCGCCGGGCTCGAGCTCGAGAACTTCCTGCCCGAGTACGGCGAGGACCAGTTCGAGCTGACGGTCGCGCCGCGGGACGGGCTGGCCGCGGCCGACGCCGCGGCGATCGTCCGCGAGCTGGTGCGCGAGGCGGCGCGGCGGCACGGCTGGAGGGCGACGTTCGCGCCGATCCTCGACCCGGCGGGCTCGGGCAGCGGCATGCACGTGCACCTGAGCTTCGCCGGCGGCGCGATGCACGACCCGGAGCGGCCCGGCGGCCTCAGCGTCGGCGGCGGGCGCTTCGCCGCCGGCGTGCTCGCGCACCTGCCGGCGATCTGCGCCGTCGCCGCCCCGAGCCCGGTGTCCTATCACCGGCTCGTCCCGCACCGCTGGAGCGCGGGCGCGGCGTGCCTGGCGGCGGGGAACCGCGAGGCGGCGCTGCGGATCCCGGCCGCGGTCGGCTTCGCCGGCGCGGACCCCGCGTCCCAGACGCGGCTGGAGCTGCGAGTCGCCGACGGCGCCTGCTCGCCACACTTCCTGCTCGCGCTCGTCGTGCTCGCCGGCCTGCGCGGGCTCCGGGACGGGCTCGATCCCGCGCCGGTGCTGACCGACTTCGAGCCCGACGGCGCGCTGCCCGGCTCGCTCGGCGAGGCGCTCGACGTGTTCGCGGCCGACCCGCTGGTGCAAGCCGAGGTCCCCGCCGAGCTGCGCGACGGCTACCTCGCGATGAAGCGCCTGGAGATCGAGCTGGTCGACGGGCTCACGGACGCCGAGGCCTGCGCGCGCTATGCCCGCGCCTACTGACCGGCTGCTCGCAAGTCTGCTCGCCGCGCTCGACGGGGAGCTCGCGGCCGCCGAGGCGCTGCGCGAGCGCCTGCACGCGCACCCCGAGCTGGCTTACGCCGAGCACGCGACGGCGGCTGCCGTGCTGGACGCGCTGGCGGCCGACCGGGTGGAGCGGGTGGCCGGCGGGACGGGCATCCTCGCCCGGCTCGGGCCGGCCGGCGACGGCGCGGTCGCGCTGCGCGCCGAGCTCGACGGGCTGCGCCAGACCGAGCGCACCGGCGCGCCGTTCGCCGCCACCGGCACGGCGATGCACGGCTGCGGGCACGACATCCACATGGCCGCGCTGGTCGCGCTCTTCCGGGCGGCGCGCCACGTCGAGCTCCCGGTGCCCTTGGTCGCCGTCTTCCAGCCGAGCGAGGAGGACTACCCGTCCGGCGCGCTGCGCCTGGTCGAGGAGGGGGCGCTGGACGGCGTGGCCACTGTCGCCGCGGCGCACGTGCACCCAGACGTCGCGCCGGGCGCCGTGACCGCCGACGACGGCCCGGTCAACGCCGCATCCGACAACTTCCGCATCGTCGTCGACGGCCACGCGGGCCATGCCGCCTACCCGCATGTCACCCGCGACCCGGTGGTGGTGCTGGCGGAGATCGTCGTGGCCGCGCAGACCCTCGTGAGCCGCACGGTCGACCCGCTGCACAGCGCGGTGCTGAGCATCACCCAGCTGGCCGCCGGGACAGGTGCGGAGAACATCGTGCCCGAGCACGCCGTGGCCGGCGGGACGCTGCGCGCACTGCACCCGGACGACCGCACGGCGCTCAAGGCGCGCCTCGCCGGGCTGATCGACGGCATCGGGCGCGCCCACGGCTGCGCCGCCCGGCTGGAGCTGACCTCGGGCGAGCCGGCGATCGTCAACGACCCGGCGCTCACCGCGGCCGTGCGGCCGCTGTTGGCCACCGCCGGCTGCGCCGCCGCCGCGCCCATGCGCTCCTGCGGCTCCGACGACTTCGGCTTCTTCGGCGAGCACGCGCGGCTGCTGCTGCTGTTCACCGGCTTCGAGACGGCCCGGGCACCCCGCGCGTCCCGCTGCACCACCCGCGGTTCCTGCCGGCCCGCGGCAGCGTGGCCACCGTGGCCCGGGCGCTGGCCTGCGCCTACGTCGCGGCGGCCGTCTAGCTGCCGTTGTCCCACATCCGCAGTGCGAAGCCGCCGAGCGCCGCGCGCAGGGCGGGCGCGGTGGCGGACGGGACGACACAGAGCACGCCGCCCTCGCGCCCGTCGCCGCGGTTGAGCGCCGCGGCGATCGCGGACGGCGGCTGGAGGTGGTGGCCCTGCCAGCCGAGCGAGCGGTAGGTGTCGCGAACGCCGATCAGCGCTCCGCCGGTCCCGCGGACGAGCGCGAACAGCGAGACGAAGTGGCCCTCGTCCCACTCGCACCCCGGCACGTCGGCGGCCTCGCCGGCCAGCGCGGCCGCCAGCGCGACCGGGGAGGGGCGGGTCGTCCACAGCGGGCCGGTCCGGACGTTGGCGATCAGCACTGCGTCCGGAGCGGTCGAGAGCGTGCGCTCGAGCAGGGACACGACGGTGGCCGCGCTCCACGGGCCGGCGACGGGGACGACTGAAACGGCGCCGGCGGCGATCCGCTCGATCGCGCCGGCCAGCGCCTCGGTGCCCGTGCCGGCCTCGGCCGGGTCCTCGGTCGGCGGGAAGGACAGCCGGTAGTCGGCGCGGTTGGTCGTCTCGCCCGGCGGCAGCCACGCGAGCGGGTCGCCGCCCATCAGCACCGTGCCGGCCTCGCGGGCGACGAGGTCCTGGTCGACCGGCTCGCCGGCCAGGTCCCGCACGCCGTGCGCGCGCAGCGCCAGGCAGCCCCAGAAGCAGCCGCACAGCTGGTCCTTCTGCGGCAGCTCGGCGTCGTGGTCGGCCGCGAGCGACGCCGGCCCCAGCGTGTCGACGTCGAGCATCAGGCGCTCACCCAGCTCGCCGCCGGCTGCTGCTCGATGAACGCGCGGGCGATGTCGATCCGGCGCGAGAACACGACGTCGTCGCAGCCCTGCGCATAGTCGATGAACCGCGCGAGGGCGTCCGCTCGCGCCGGGTTGCCGCTGATCCGCGAGTGCAGGCCGATCGACATCATCCGCGACACGTCGTCGCCGTCGTCGCGCAGCCGGTCCAGGTGGGCCTTGGCCATGGCGAAGAAGTGCTCCGGGCTGCCGTAGCCCTGGGGCAGCACGTAGCGCGCGTCGTTGACCACCAGCCCGTACGGCACGACGAGGTGCGGGCGGCCGAGCACCACGGTCCAGTACGGCAGGTCGTCGCTGTAGCAGTCGGAGTCGTAGACGAAGCCGCCCTCCTCGACGACCAGCTCGCGCGTGTTGACGCTCATCTCGCGGCAGTACCAGCCGAGCGGCCGCTCGCCCGTCGTCCGCGCGATCGACTCGATCGCGCGCCGGATCGCCTCGCGCTCCTCGTCGCGCGTCATCTCGAAGTGGTTGCTCCACCGGAACCCGTGCCCGGCGGTGTCGTCGCCGCGGCGGGCGATCGCGCGCCCGACCTCCGGGTTGCGCTCCAGCGCCACCGCGGCCGCGAACCAGGTGACCGGGATGCCCGCCCCGTCGAACACCCGCAGCAGCCGCCACACGCCGGCGCGCGTGCCGTACTCGTACATCGACTCGACCGCGAGGTCGCGCTGCCCCTCGAGGGCGAACGGGAGCTCGTAGAGGATGTCGTTGACGCCGTCGCCCATGGCGAACGTCTTCTCCGACCCCTCCTCGTAGTTCAGGACGATCTGCACGGCCACCCGCGCATCGTTGGACCAGTGCACCTTCGGCGGGTGCTCGCCGTAGCCCACCAGCTCGCGCGGCGGTCCCTCGACCGGGATGTCGGCGGTGCGGAAGAACTGCTCGTCGAACGTCATCCCGGCTCCTTTCCGCTGTCCCTCACAGGCCCGCCGCCGAGCGCGCGCCGTCGGCCACGATCAGCTGGCCGCTGACGTAGCCGGCCTCTTCGCTCGCGAGGAAGGCGAACAGGTGGGCGATGTCCTCCGGCTGCCCGACCCGCCGCACCGGCACCTGCGGCGCGACCGCGGCGAGCGCCTCCGGCCCGAGCGAGTTGACCGGGTCGAGCGCCTGCGGCGTCTCGATCACGCCCGGGGCGACGGCGTTGGCGGTGATGCCGTCCGGCCCGTACTCGACGGCGAGCGTCCGGATGAGCCCGACGAGGCCGGCCTTGGCCGCCGCGTAGTGCGGGTGCTCCGGCCATGCCGACACCGTGCCGGCGACAGAGGAGGTGGCCAGCAGCCGCCCGTAGCCCGCGGTCCGCATGTGCGGCAGCGCCGCCCGGAACAGCCGCCAGGCGCCGGTGAGGTCGACGTCGACCGTGGCGTTCCAGGCGTCGTCGTCGAGCGCGTCGAGCGGCACCCGGCGGGCGATGCCGGCGTTGGCCACGGCGATGTCGACGCGGCCCAGCTCGGTGACGCAGCGCTCCACCAGCGCGTCGACGCTCGTCCCGTCGCGCACGTCGACCTCGGCGACGATCGCGCGCCCGGAGACGGCCGCGCGCACCGGCTCGACGTCGTGCGGGTCGCCGGGGAACCAGCCGAGCGCGACGTCCGCGCCCGCCTGGGCGAACACCCGCGCGGTGGCCGCGCCGATCCCCGACGCCGCGCCCGTGATGACGGCCACGCGGCCGTGCAGGTCGAACATCAGAGCATCACGTCGCCGCCGTTCGGGCACAGGGTCTGCCCGACGTAGTACGACGACTCGTCCGAGGCCAGGAACACCGCGGTCGGCGCGACCTCGCCCACCTCGCCGAAGCGGCCCATCGGCAGCTCGGCGAGCTTGCGCTGAGCCCACTCCTCGGTCTCCTCCTCCATCATCGCGGTGAGGATCGGGCCCGGGGCGATGGCGTTGACGTGGACGCCGCGGGTCGACACCTCGCGGGCCAGCGCCTTGGTGAAGCCGATGACTCCGGCCTTGCTGGCGCTGTAGTGGACCATCTCCACGCCGCCGATCTGCCCGAGCTGCGACGCGACGTTGATGATCTTGCCGCGCCCGCGCGCGAGCATCCCGGGGATCACGGCTCGCGTGCACAGGAACACGCCGCGCAGGTTGACGCCCATCACCCGGTCCCACTCGGCCACGGAGAGCTCGTGGAACAGGAACTGCCCCATCGTCCCGGCGTCGTTGACGAGGATGTCGACGTCGCCCAGCTCGGCCGTCACGCGCGCGTGCATCTCCGCCACCGACGCCTCGTCGGACACGTCGCACGGCACGAGCAGCCCGCGCCGCCCGGCGCCCGCGATCGCGTCCAGCACCGGCCCCGCCACGTCCTCGCCCAGCACGTCGGCGATGGCCACGTCTGCCCCCTCGGCGGCGAACGCCGCGGCGATCGCGCCGCCGATCCCCCGCGCGCCGCCGGTGACCAGCGCCACCCGGCCGCGCAGCTTCACGCCCACACCCCGCGGATCGCGTCCGCCGACGCGAGGTCGAAGCGGTGGCGCATCAGCA
>JAICUS010000351.1 GCA_025935735.1 Solirubrobacteraceae bacterium
ATCATCATCGGCGCCTACTGCATCGGCGCGAACAAGTCGTTCATCTTCGTCCGCGGCGAGTACGCCTACGTGGCCGACATCCTCGACGCGGCGGTGGCCGAGGCCCGCGCGGCCGGCTTCCTGGGCGAGAACATCCTCGGCTCCGAGCACACGGTCGACCTGGTCGTGCACCGCGGCGCCGGCGCCTACATCTGCGGCGAGGAGACGGCGCTGCTGGACTCGCTGGAGGGCAAGCGCGGCAACCCGCGGCTCAAGCCGCCGTTCCCGGCCGTCCAGGGCCTCTACCAGGGCCCGACCCTGATCAACAACGTCGAGACGCTGATGAACGTCCCGATCGTGCTGCGGATGGGCGGCAAGAAGTACGCCGAGATCGGCACCGAGACCTCCACCGGCACCAAGGTGATCTCGATCTCCGGGCAGATCAGGCGGCCGGGCAACTACGAGATCGTCCTCGGCACCCCCGTGCGGGAGATCCTCTTCGACCTGGGCGGCGGGCCGCTGGAGGGCCGCACGTTCAAGGCGTTCTTCCCCGGCGGCTCGAGCGCGCCGGTGCTGCCGCTGACCGACGACGAGGTGCTCGACCTGCCCTACGACTTCGACTCGCTGGCCAAGGCCGGCTCGATGCTCGGCTCGGGCGCGATCATCGTGTTCGACGACACGACCTCGATCGTCGACGTGGCGTTCAAGACCGCGCACTTCTACCGCCACGAGTCCTGCGGCAAGTGCTCGCCCTGCCGCGAGGGCACCCGCTGGACGGAGATGATGATCCGCCGGATCATGTCGGGCGACGCGACGCCGATGGACCTCGACGTCATGGCGCTGGTCTGCGAGCAGATGATGGGCACCGCGCTGTGCGTGCTCGCCGACGCCATGGCGATGCCGATCGGCTCGATGATCAAGCACTTCCGGCCCGAGTTCGAGGAGTACATCGAGGCCGCGCGCGAGCGTGCGGGTCTGGGCCTGGCGATCCCGCAGGTCAACCGCGGCCGCCACGCCGGCCCGTACCCGATGGCCGACCCGGCGGGGATCGACCCGACGGCGGTCGTGTACTGATGCCGCGGCCGCAGGTCGAGACGATCACGTTCTCGCTGGACGGGCGCGAGGTGCAGGCGCCCGAGGGGCTGATGCTGGTCGACGCCGCCAAGTACGGCGACGTCGAGATCCCGGTGTTCTGCTACGAGCCCAAGCTCGGCCAGCCGGTCGGCGCCTGCCGCCAGTGCCTCGTGGAGATCGAGGGCATCCCGAAGCTGCAGACGGCGTGCTCGACGCCGGTCAAGGACGGCATGGTCGTGCACACCCAGACCGATCGCGTCCGCTGGGCCCAGCGGGCGATCGTGGAGTTCCTGCTGCTCAACCACCCGCTCGACTGCCCGGTGTGCGACAAGGGCGGCGAGTGCCCGCTGCAGGACATCAGCTACGGCTGGGGCGCGGGCACGTCGCGCAACCTGGAGCCCAAGCGCCACTTCAAGAAGCCGCTGGAGCTCTCGCCGCTGATCGCCATCGACCGCGAGCGCTGCATCCTCTGCTACCGCTGCGTGCGCTTCTCCCAGGAGCTCTCGGAGGACTACCAGCTCGTGCTGGTGGATCGCGGTGCCGCCACCTTCGTGGGCACGTTCGACGGCCACCCGTACGTCGCGCCGTTCTCGGGCAACATCATCGAGCTGTGCCCGGTGGGCGCGCTGACGTCGATGGCCTACCGCTTTCGCGCGCGGCCGTGGGACATCGAGGGCGCGGGCACGGTGTGCACGCTCTGTCCCGCCCAGTGCAACGTCACGCTGACCGTGCGCGACGAGCGCGTGCTGCGCGTGCTGGCCCGCGACCACGCCGAGGTCGACGACGGCTGGCTGTGCGACAAGGGCCGCTTCGCCTACCAGTACACGCACTCCGACCAGCGGCTCGCGCAGCCGATGGTGCGCGAGGGCACCGAGCTGATGCCGGCGAGCTGGGAGAAGGCGCTCGACCACGCGGCGAAGCTGCTCGAGACCGCGGGGCCGCGGGCGGCGGCGCTGGCGGCCGGCGAGACGACCAACGAGGAGGCATTCCTCCTGCAGGGCCTGCTGCGCGACCACCTGGGCTCGAGCCACCTCAGCTCGCGCCCGGGCGGCGAGCTCGGCCTCGACGTGGCCCGCGCGCTGGCCGAGCCGAGCCTGCAGGCGAGCGTCCCGGACCTCGAGTTCGCCCACACGGTCCTCCTCTTGGAAGCCGACCCGATCGACGACGCGCCGATCCTCGACCTGCGCATCCGCAAGGGCATCCGCCGGCACGGGACGAAGCTCGTGGTGGCCAGCGCCCGGCCGACCGCGCTGGACGCGAGCGCCGTCGCGGCGCTGCGCTACGCCCCCGGTGCCGCCGAGGCGTTCCTGGTGGCGCTCGACGCGGCGCTGGCCGGCGACGAGGGCAACCTGGGCGGCGCGGCGAGCGCCGCGGGCACGAGCGCCGGCGCGGTGCGCGACTTCCTGACGGCCCTGCGCGCGGCGGGCGAGGAGGTCGTGATCGTCTACGGCGAGCGGCTGCTGCGCGGCCAGGCCGGCAGGGCGCTGCTCAACCTCGCCACCCGGCTCGGCCTGCGCGGAATCCCGGGCGCCGGGCTGCTCGAGCTGCCGTCCTCGACGAACGGCCGCGGCCTGCGCGAGGCCGGCTTCGCCCCCGGCCACGGCCCGGGCTATGCGTCCCTGGCCCAGCCCGGCCGCGATGCCCGCGGGATCGCCGAGGGCCTGGCGGAGGGCGAGCTGCACACGGTCTGGCTGCACCACGCCGACCCGCTGCGCACGCACCCGGACCGCGCGCTGTGGGAGCGGGCGCTGCACACCGCCCAGGGCGTGATCGCGGTCGACACCGTGCTCACCGACACGATGCGCGAGCACGCCGACGTCGTCTTCCCCGCCGAGGCCTACGCCGAGAAGGAGGGCACGCTGACCCACCCCGACGGCCGCGTCCAGCGGCTGCGCCCGGCGATCGGGCGCCCGCGCGGCGGGCACGGCGTGCGCGCGCTCTGGCAGGTCATCTCCGACATCGCGCGGCGCATCGGCTACGACGAGGGCGCGATGCTGACCGGCGCGATCGTCTCCCGGCGGCTGTTCGCCGCGGTGCCGTTCTATGAAGGGCTGACGCTGGACGAGATCGGCGGGCGGGGCATCCGCTGGCCGGAGCGCGGCCCGTTCGTCTCCCCCGAGTGGGAGCTCGCAGCGCTCGAGGTCCCGGCGAGCGCGCCCGCCGCGCGCGACGGCGCGCTGCGGCTGGGCACGTTCCGCTCGCTGTGGGCCTCTAAGGAGGTCGAGGCCTCGCCGGCGCTGCACTTCCTGCGCCCGCAGCAGGTGGTCGAGCTCTCGCCGGCCGACGCCGACGCGCTGGGCATCCGCGAGGGCGACCGGGTGGAGGTCGGATCCAACGGCACCCGCGTGCGCGGGCCGGTGCGACTGCGCGCGGCGATCCCCGCGGGCAGCGTGTTCGTGGCCGAGGGCACCCACGCCGACCCGGCCAACGCGCTGACCGAGCGCACCGTCGGGGTCCGTCGCGTGGGCGGCGCGCCTGAGCTGCACGACCCGGCGCTCGCCATCCAGGTGGCGCCGGGGATCGAGGGCCGCTCGGAGATGCCGCCGTCGGCCCCGCTCGACATCCCGCCCCCGGAGGTCACGTGATGCTCGCCGACGTGGGCTACTTCGAGCCCTGGTGGATGCAGATCGCCAAGTCGCTGGCGATCTTCTTCGTCGTCTTCAACCTCGTGCCGATCGCGCTGATCGCCGACCGCAAGGTGCTGGGCCGCTTCCAGCACCGCTACGGCCCCAACCGGGTCGGCCCGTTCGGCGCGCTGCAGCCGATCGCCGACATCGGCAAGCTGATCTTCAAGGAGCAGTTCCGCCCGCGCACGTCCATGGGCTGGCTGTTCGCGCTCGCGCCCGCGATCTCCATGATCACCGCCGCGGCGACCATCGCGATCATCCCGTTCGGCGACGTCGTCGACATCTTCGGCACCAAGACGGGCCTGTATGGCGTCGACCCGTCGATCGGGATCCTCTTCGCGTTCGCGTTCGGCGGGATCGCGTTCTACGGGCTGATGCTCGGCGGCTGGTCGTCGGGCTCCAAGTACAGCTTCCTCGGCTCGATGCGCGCGGCCGCGCAGCTCATCTCCTACGAGGTGGCGCAGAGCCTGTCGATCGTCGGCGTGATCATGATGACCGGGACGCTGTCGCTGACCGGCATCGTCGAGTGGCAGGCGAACCACGTCGCGTTCTTCCTCCCGCAGTTCGTCGGCTTCCTGATCTTCATGGTGGCCGGCTTCGCCGAGACCAACCGCGCGCCGTTCGACCTCGCGGAGGCCGACGCCGAGCTGGTGGGCGGCTACAACACCGAGTACGGCGGCGGGCGCTTCGCCGCGTTCTTCGCCGCCGAGTACCTCAACGTGGTCGTCGTCTCCGGCATCGCCGTGACGATCTTCTTCGGCGGCTGGACGCTGCCGTTCGGCATCGAGCCGCCGAACTGGGTCGACCCGATCGTGGTGATCGTGAAGATGCTGATCGGCGTGTTCTTCTTCATCTGGGTGCGGGCGACGCTGCCGCGCCTGCGCTACGACCAGCTGATGGCCTTCGGCTGGAAGATCCTGCTGCCGCTGGCCACGTTGAACGCCCTGGTGACCGCGATCCTCGTGGTGGTGCTGTCCTGATGCCCTACGACCCTGGTGACGTCGTCGAAGTGCAGCGCGGGCCGCGGCCCGGGCCGGCCGCCGGCACCTACCGCGCCTTCGCCGCGACGCTGCGCGGCCTGAAGATGACGATGGGCCGCCTCGTCGAGGGGCCGATGACGATCAACTACCCGGAGGAGAAGACCCCGGTCTACCCGCGCTTCCGCGGCCGCCACAAGCTGCACCGCTTCGAGGACTCCGGCCTGGAGAAGTGCGTCGGCTGCTCGCTGTGCGCGGCGGCCTGCCCGGCGGACTGCATCCGCGTCGTGGCCGCGGAGAACACGCCGGAGAACCGGGTCAGCGCGGGCGAGCGCTACGCGGCGGTCTACGAGATCAACCTGTCGCGCTGCATCTTCTGCGGCTACTGCGAGATCGCCTGCCCGTTCGACGCGATCACCATGGGCCACGACTACGAGATGGCGGACTACAACCGCTCGGACCTGATCTTCACCAAGGAGATGCTGCTCGCCGAGCCGCTGGAGCGCACCCCGTTGCGCACGGCGGACGAGTAGCCTGGCGCGTCGGGGCATGGCTGGGGTCATCTTCTTCATCGCGGCGATCGGCGCCGTGGCGGGCGCGGTAGGGACGGTCGTCCTGCGCAACCCGTTCCACTCGGTGCTGGCGCTCGTCTCCCACCTGATCTTCCTCGCGATGCTGTTCCTGCTGCTGCGGGCCGAGTTCGTGGCCGCCGCGCAGGTGATCGTCTACGCCGGCGCGGTGATGGTGCTCTACGTGTTCGTCGTCGGCTATGTCGGCGGCATGGAGGCGGGCCTGGCCGGCAAGACCGGGCCGGGCATCCGCGCGCTGTCGATCGTGTTCGCGCTGGCGCTCTTCGTCGAGCTGGCGATCGCGCTGATCGGCTCGGGCGTCTCGGCGCTGGACACCGAGGGCGCGCCCTACCACCGCCCGTTCGGCGAGCCGTCCGAGGTCGGCCGCCAGTTCCTCACCACCTACCTGGTGGCGTTCGAGGTCGCGTCGCTGCTGCTGCTGGTCGCGGCCGTGGGCGCGGTCATCCTCGCCCGCCGGCGGGCCGGGCTGGGCGAGCCGCGCGAGCTCGAGGTGCGCGACCTGCTCAGCGGCTCGCACCTCACCCAGGGCGACGCCGAGGAGGGCACGCTGCTGGAGGCCGGAGGCCCGCCGCACGTATGAACATCACCTGGTACCTGGTCGTCTCGGCGCTGATCTTCTCCACCGGCGCGGGCGGCGTGCTCACGCGGCGCAACCCGCTGGTCATCCTGCTCTGCCTGGAGCTGATGCTCAACGGGGCCAACCTCTCGCTCGTGGCCTTCGCGCGCGCGCACGGGAACATGGGCGGGCAGATCTTCGCGCTGATCGTGATGGTGGTCGCCGCCTGTGAGGTGGCGGTCGGGCTCGGCCTGATCGTGGCGATCTTCCGCCGCCGGCTGCCGATCGACGTGGACGAGCTGCGGGAGCTCCAGGGTTGAGCACGTTCGGCTGGCTCGTCCTGGCGTTCCCCCTCGCGGGCAGCGTGCTGATCGCGCTGACCTTCCGCGTGCTGCCCTCGCGGGTGCACGGCTGGCTGGGGACGCTGGCCATCTTCCTGTCGTTCCTGAGCGCCGTGGAGATGTTCCTCAAGCTCCAGGACCGCGCGGAGGACTCCAAGCAGGTCGTCTCGGTGGGCTGGAGCTACGCCGTCACGACCGGGATCGACGCCAAGTTCGCCATCCTCATCGACCCGCTGTCGGTGCTGATGGCGCTGATCGTCTCCGGCGTCTCGACGCTCATCCACCTGTGGGCGGTGGCCTACATGGGCGGCGACCGCGGCTATACGCGGTTCTTCAGCTACCTGAACTTCTTCGTGTTCAGCATGCTGCTGCTGGTGATGGCGAGCAACTTC
>JAICUS010000828.1 GCA_025935735.1 Solirubrobacteraceae bacterium
ACGAACGTCTTGAACGACGACCCCGGCTGCCGGTGCGCCTGGGCGGCGAAGTTGAACTGGCTGTTGCCCGAGTAGTGCTGGCTGGAGGCGAGCGCGACGATCTCCCCGGTGTCGGGATCGACCGACGCGAGCGCCGACGCGGGCCCGCCGTTGGGGTAGCAGACCGAGCAGGCGTCGACCGCGCGCTGCGCCGCGTCCTGCAGGCGCGGCCGGATGGTCGTGTACACCTTCAGCCCGCCGGTCCGGACCGTCTCGCGGCCGTAGCGGCGGATCAGCTCGCGCTGGACGTAGTTGAAGATGTACGGCTGGCGGATGCGGCTGTAGCGCCGCGACGGGTGCAGCCCGAGCCCCTTCGTCACCGCCCGCGTGTACTGGCCCGCGTCGATGTAGTGCTGCTTGAGCAGGGCGCGCAGCACCTCGTCGCGGCGTCGCAGCGCCGCCTTGGGATGCAGCAGCGGGTTGTACTGCGACGGGGCCTGCGGGAGGCCGGCGATCAGCGCCGCCTGGCGCAGCGTCAGCCGGCTCGCCGGGCGCGAGTAGTACGTCTCGGCGGCGGCCTGCACGCCGATCGCCGTCGCGCCGCCGTTGGTCCCGTAGGGCGCCGTGTTCAGATAGGTGGTGAGGATCCAGTGCTTGGAGTGGCTGTCGTTCTCCTCGTTGGCCAGGTGCGCCTCGATGAGCTTGCGCCGGATCGTCTCGCGCGGGTGGCGGATGTAGAGGTTGCGGACCAGCTGCTGCGTGATCGTCGAGGCGCCCTGCACCGGCTTGCCGCCGGCCCGCAGGTCGCGCCACGCCGCCCGGGCGATCCCGTGCAGGTCGATCCCGCCCTCCTTGAAGAAGTTCTTGTCCTCGATCGCCACCGTGGCGTCCTTCAGCCACGGCGTGATCTTGTCGCCCGTCACCGGCTCGCGGATCGTGTCGGAATGGATCACGCCCAGCCGCGAGCCGTCGGCGGCGTACACCTGCGTCACCCGCGCCTGCTTGCGCGCGTGCAGGCTGCTGAGCGCCGGCGCCGAGTTGTAGATCTTCAGCGCCCAGATGGCCCCCGCGCCCGCCCCGCCCGCGGCCAGCATGACGATCAGGCCGGCGATGAACACCAGCCACTTCACCTTCGAGCCGTGTCGCCGTCGCCTCCGGGCCAGGCTCGTCATCCCGCCCCAGGCTACCTCGTCATCGCGCCGGAACGCGTGAGCGCCGGCTGACCCGCGGCGCGGTTCGCTGTCGGCCCCAAGACAGGAATCGACGAACGGTCGAGTAGCCGCTCACACGCAGGGAAGCTAGCGTGCTCGCGTTGCACATCGGCCTGGAGAGGCCACGATCGCGGGTCCGGGATGGAGCCGTGGGGAGGAGCAGGAATGGCACAAGAGGTGACCCTCGGACGGGGCGGGCTGGGCAAGCTGCGCTCGTTCGGGATCGGGCTGCTGCTGACCGTCGTGACGTTCGGCTTCTACTTCTACTTCTGGTACTGGTTCGTCAACGACGAGCTCAAGGACATCGGCGCGGCCAACGACGACCCGAACCTGGCCACCAGCTCACCGGCCAGCTCGCTGGTCGCCGTCACGATCGGGAGCATCATCGTGATCCCGGCCTGGCTGTCCTATTACAACTACGGGCAGCGGATCCGGCGTGCGCAGGCGAGCGTCGGCGTCCCGGAGCACGAGCGCATCAGCCCGACGCTGGCCTTCCTGCTGCTGGTGCCCGGCGGGCTGCTGGTCATCCCCACGTTCATCCACTACTGGTACGTCACCAAGCACCAGAACATGGCGCTGCGCGGCGCGGCCGAGCGCGAGCAGCTGCGCATGTCCCAGGCCCCGCGGGCCCTCGCGTCCTAGCCGCCATGACGACGGGCGCGTGCGACCCGGGAGTCGCGTGCGGCCGGCACCGCTAGAGAGCCGACGGGACGCCGCCCGGATCCATCGCGCCGGTCATGATCGCCACGCCGTCCGACGAGGACACCTCCTTCGGGTTGATCACGGCGATGCGCCGCCC
>JAICUS010000111.1 GCA_025935735.1 Solirubrobacteraceae bacterium
GCTCGGCACCTATCCCGCGCAGCGCCCGCTCGGCGTCGTCACCCGCGGCCGCCCGCGCGGCGCGCTCGCCCGCTTCCTGCGCTGGGCGGCCCACAGCCGCAGCGCGCGGCGCGTGATCTCCAGCCGCTACGTGTACCGCGCCCCATAGTCATCCGCCGCGGGCGAAGTGCGTTCCCCCGCCGCCCCCGGATCATCGGCGCCCGTAACCCCAGGAGGTGGCCGCATGGCGAAGCAGTTCAACGGAAGCATCGAGCTCGACATCGACGAGGAGCAGGTCGCCGAGCAGGAGATCCGCACGGTGATGGGGCACTTCTCGCTGTGCGGCGAGGGGCTGTGCATCGGCTACGACAGCGGCGACGCGGTCTCCGGCGACCGCTTCGAGTTCAGCGGCGGCAGGATCGTCAAGGTGGTGTTCGACGCGGCCGACGACGCCTACGTCGACGTCGAGCGGCACCTGGAGGCCGCCATGGCCCGCGACTGAGCGGATGTGCGGCGGGCCGCCCAGGCGGCCCCGCCCGCTATCGCGCCGTCGAGCGGGCGAGGAGGTCCTCGGTGGCGCCGGCGGCGGCGCGGGGGACGATCAGCACCGGGCAGACGGCGCGCTCGGCCACCTCGCGGGAGACGCTGCCGAGGATCACCGCGCGGCGCGGGCCCTGCCCGCGGGAGCCGACGACCAGCAGGTCGACCGTGTGGGAGGCGTCGATCAGCGCCCGGGCGGGGTCGTCCTCGAACAGGATGTCGGTCTCGGCGTCGACGCCGAGAGCGGCCACGGCCTCCTCGAACGCCGACCGCTCGCCCAGCCCCTCGCGGCCGTGGGCGGCGGCGGCCGGATCGGCGTCGTGGTGCTGGCCGGCCAGCAGGCCGGGCGCGTTCTCGCCCGCGAACGCCGGGTCGAGCACGGCGACCGCGCGCAGCTTGACGTCGCCGGCCCGGGCGATCGCCGCGGCGGCGCGCAGCGCCTCGCGGCCCTCGTCGGTCGGCACGTACGCGGCGCCCACGACCCGGATGCCGCCGTCCGGCGGCCGGTGACCTTCGGGCACCACCGCGACGGGGCAGGTGCTCGCGTGGATGACGCGCTCCAGGGTCGAGCCCAGGATCGCCGCGCTCAGCGAGCGGCGGTGGCTCGGCTCGAGCACCATCAGGCGCGGCTGCAGCTCCGCCATCGCGCGCTCGAGGGCGCCGGCCTCGGTGCGCGCCTCGAACACCCGCACCTCGGCCTGCGCGCGGCGGCGGCGCAGGTCCTCGCGCAGGTGCTCGAGCACCTGCGGCGCGCTGGGGTCGTCGTCGATGGAGCCCGCGAGGGCGCCGACCATCGCGCCGCCCTTGCGCACGACGGCGACGACCAGCGGCGCGCCGGTCAGCCGGCTGGCCGCCAGGCCGAAGTCGAGGGGCTCGCGCCGGCCCGAGAGCGGGCTGAAGACGGCGACGACCGGAGGCTGCTCGGAAGACATGGCGGCGAGTCTGGATCCGCGCCGAGTGAGCCCGCCTCACCCGCCGCGGATGAGGTCCTCGGGTACGTGGACGACGACCGTGCCGGCGAGGAAGTCCGGCAGCGCCAGCCGCGAGCGCAGCCGGGCGCGGACCAGCGCGCCGTCGGCGGCCAGGCGGCCCATGCCGGGCAGCCGCGCGGCGAGCCCGAGCGGGAGCCGCGCCCAGGCGACCGCGGCGGCGGCCAGCGCCAGGGCGGCGTCCTCGACGTGCGCGCGGTCGTCCGCGGCCCGCGATCCTCCCGCCGGCTGCGGTGACGGGGATTCACCCCGCCCGGATGAGGCTTAGGATGGCGCGATGGCCGCGATCCAGCCCAGCGCCGCGGCGCCCTCGCCGTTCCCGCCGATCGAGGAGTACGCGTTCCTGTCGGACTGCCACACCGGCGCGCTGGTGGCGCCGGACGGCGGCATCGACTGGCTGTGCGTGCCCCGGTTCGACGCCCCGAGCGTGTTCGGCGCGCTGCTCGACCGCGGCGCGGGCAGCTTCCGGCTCGGGCCGTTCGACGTCAGCTACCCGGCGGCGCGCCGGTACGAGCCGGGCACCAACACGCTGGTCACCACCTGGCAGACGCCCGGCGGCTGGGCGGAGGTGCGCGACGCGCTGACGATGGGCCCGCGGCGCGGCGAGGACACGGTCACGCCGCACACCCGGCCGCCGACCGACGAGGACGCCGACCACACGCTCGTGCGCACCGTGGAGTGCCTCGACGGCACGGTGCAGATCGAGCTGGTGTGCGAGCCGGTGTTCGACCTGGGCCGCACGCCCGCGGAGTGGACGCTGGCCGGCGACGACCGCCACATGGCCGACGCCGCCGGCGCCGGCGTGACGCTGCGGCTGCGCAGCGACATGCCGATGGGCATCGAGGGCGGCCGCGTGCGCGCCCGGCACCGCCTGGAGGCCGGCGAGCGGCTGTACTGCGCGCTGTCCTGGGCGGCTGACCTGGGCGGGCCCGCCGACGCGGACCAGGCGGCGGCGTCCCTGGCCGCCACGTCGCGCTTCTGGCGCACCTGGATGGCCGGCGCGCGCATCCCCGACCACCGCTACCGGCAGGCGATCCGCCGCTCGGCGCTGGCGATCAAGGGCCTGACCTACATGCCGACGGGCGCGACGGTGGCCGCGCTGACGACGTCGCTGCCCGAGACGCCGGGCGGCGAGCGCAACTGGGACTACCGCTACACCTGGATGCGCGACTCGACGTTCACGCTGCAGGCGCTGCACTGGCTCAACCTCGACTGGGAGGCCGACGAGTTCATGCAGTTCGTGGCCGACCTGGAGCCAGACGAGGACGGCGGGCTGCAGATCATGTACGGCATCGACGGCCGGCGCGACCTGACCGAGTCCACCCGCGACGACCTCTCCGGGTATGCCGGCGCGCGCCCGGTACGGGTGGGCAACGGCGCGTTCGACCAGCGCCAGAACGACGTCTACGGCGCCGTGCTGGACTCCATCCTGCTGCACACCCGCGACAGCGAGCGGCTGCCGCGGCGGCTGTGGCCGATCGTGCAGACCCAGGCCGAGTGCGCCACCCGCGTCTGGCAGCAGCCCGACCAGGGGATCTGGGAGGCGCGCGGCGCGCCGCAGCACTACGTCTCGTCCAAGCTGATGTGCTGGGTGGCGCTCGACCGGGCGGCCAAGCTGGCGGCGATGCGGGCCGAGCCGGAGATCGGCGCCGGCTGGCAGACCACGGCGGACGCGATCCGCGAGGACATCCTGGCCCACGGCGTGAGCGAGCGCGGATGCCTGCGCCAGCACTACGGCACCGACGCGCTCGACGCGTCCACGCTGCTGGCGGCGATCTTCGGCTTCCTGCCGCACGACGACGCCAGCCTGCGCACCACGGTGGAGACCATCGCCTCCGACCTGACCGAGCACGGCTTCGTCCTGCGCTACCGCACCGAGGAGACCGACGACGGCCTGTCCGGCCGCGAGGGCACGTTCCTCATCTGCTCGTTCTGGCTGGTCTCCGCGCTGGCGGTGATCGGCGAGCTCCAGCGCGCCCGCGACCTGATGGAGCGGCTGCTGCGCATCGCCTCCCCGCTCGGCCTCTACGCCGAGGAGTTCGACGCCGGCACGGGCCGGCATCTGGGCAACTTCCCTCAGGCGTTCTCGCACCTCGCCCTGGTCGAGGCCGCCGCACGGATCATCGTGATGGAGCGCGTCGAGGAGTTCTGAGGCGGTCAGCCGGTGACGCGCGGCCTCCTCGCCGCGCAGACCACGATCGTCCGCTTGAGCGTGACCGCCGGCGTGGCCGCGCCGCGCCGGAAGCTGACCCGGACCGCCAGCCGGTGCGGCCCGGGCGCGAGCCGGCGGTGCAGCGGCGTCGCGCGGCGCTGCACCAGGCCCACCGTCCGGCGGCTGATCCGGCGCCCGCCGACGCGGACGTCGAGGATGTGCATCAGCCGGCCGGTCAGCCGTACCTGCGAGACGCGACGCACGCACGAGCCGGTGGCGGTGATGCCGGCCACGCCGGCCGAGCCGGCGTCGGGCGGGGTGGGCAGCGGCGGCATGATCGGCCGCGGCGGCGGGCCGGGTGCCGGCTGCGGCGCCGGCGGCCCGGGACCCGGCTCCGGCTGCGGCGGCAGCGGCGGGTCGGGCGGCACGTCGGGGCAGTTGAGCGTGGTCGCGATCGTCGACTCGTCGCTCACCGTGGTCCCGCCGGCGCTGCCGCTCGCGGTCGCGGTGTTCGAGACCACGCTGAGGACGCAGTCCGCGCCGGGCGCGGCCGTCCCGCGGTCGCATTCGTAGGTCCAGGTGTCGCCCGGGTCCAGCGTTCCCGGCGTGCCGTCGCCGCCGTTGGCGTCCGCCTTGCCCACCAGCTTCGGAGCCCGGTCGCAGTCGGGGTCGGTGACCTTGACCGACGCGGCCGGCAGCGGGAGCGTCCCGCCGGGAGGAATGGTCACGGCGAAGGTGTAGTGCAGCGTGTCGCCGGCCGTGGCGAGCGCGGGCCCGGTCTTGACGATCGCGATCGCGGGCACGCCGTCGCGGACGTTGTAGAACGTGCAGGTGACCTGGTCGCCGGCGTGCACCACCAGGTCCGTGAACGCCGTCCCCGTGCGCGTGCGCCCCCGCGCGCGCGGCGTCGTGCGGCACGTGACGCTCGATGTGTAGTCGGCGGCGTCCGTGGGCGCGACCGCCGCCTCGCTGAAGCTGTACGTGCCCGGCCGCACCGCGGCCGTCCGGCTGTCGCCGTCGCCCGCCGCGGACACGACGGTGACGCCGTTGACGATGAGGTCGAAGCGGCCGGGATCGCCGGACGGGAACAGCTGCTTGCGCACGGTGAGCTGCGCCGGCACCCAGTCGCCGAAGTCCCTGTCCTGGGCGAACGGGGTCGCCGCCGCGTCGATCGGGCCCCAGCCGCAGCCGAACAGCCCGCCGCGCCCGTCGCCGAATCCGCCGGGGGTGCCGGCGTGCGGGAACGAGCATCTCCAGGCCGTGTCGGTCGCCCGCCGGCGCAGCTGCTGCAGCGTGGCCTCCCGCAGCGTGTAGGTCCCGTTCGGCGGCCGGATGTCGTCGAGGATGTAGTGCCCGTCCTCGTCGGTCTCGGTGAGCGGCTCGTCCGCGTCGTGGACCCCGTTGCCGTCGTAGTCGGCGAACACGAAGAAGCCCGGGACGCCCGGCTCGCCCGGGTCGCGCACGCCGTCGGCATTCAGGTCGAAGAACTTGGTTCCCGAGGCGGCGCAGGAGCGCACGATCAGCGGCCGCGGCGCGAGGTAGTCCTGCAGGTTCGCGCTCACGGAGTCAGACGAGCGCGAGTGCATCCAGATCGACCCGAAGGCCAGGCAGGGGTCGTGGAAGTCGGCGTCCACGAGCTTGCTGAGGTTCAGCGCCACCTCGCCGAACACGCGCGCGCCGGCGATCGTGCTCCCGGGCGCGTAGGACCCGGGCAGGCGGGAGGCGATCGGGCCGAGGTTCACGGCGCCCTGCTCGGAGTTGGGGTCCACGCCGGTCGCCCGGGTCAGCTCGCCGCGCCGGGCGCAACCCGTGGCGGGGTCGGCCTCGGTGGTCCGCCAGCGCTCGAGCAGCACGTCGACGCCGTTGCCGTTGCCGTGGGCCTCGACGACCACCAGCAGGTCGCCGGTGCGCCGGCAGGGGATCTTCGCGCGGCCGTTGTCCCACAGCCGGCCGTCGCGGTTGAGCTCGAAGGCGACGAACGTGTCGCCGTTGCCGGTCGCACGCGTGAACGCGAGATACAGGAACGTGTCCGCGCCCGGCTGGTCGACGGCCGACCAGGCGTCGAGGATGTTCGCCTTGGCCGGCGACACGCCCCCGTCCTCTGTCGTGAAGTCCCAGGTGTAAGGCTCCTGCTCCTTGAGGCCGGAGACGAACGCCGTGTCGTGGTCGTTCGGATCCGGGTTGTGGACCGGCCGTCCGCCGGCCTGGAGCGTCTGCCAGTCGATGTAGCCGCCGCCGCCGTCGTCCTGGTCGCCGTCCCCGCCCTGGAAGGTGCTGCCGGGGAGCGGCGTCGACGACGTCGGCACGACCTGGCCGTGCGCGGCGGGCGCGAGCGCGGCCATCGCCAGCAGCGCCGTCAGCCCGATCTGCGCCGCCTTACGCGAAGACGACAGACCAGTCATCCCGGACGGAGATCACCGTGTTGCCGAGTGGTCATGTGTGGAGGCAGCCATGCCGTCACAGTGCGAGCGGGCGGGGTGAGGCGGCCTCGCTCTCGCGGGATGGTCAGCCGGCGACGTGGCCCACCGGCTCGCGCCGGCCGGCCACGCGGTTGACCACCACGGGCGTGCCGGACGGGATCGCCCGCCGCAGCCGCGAGGTCAGCTCGGCGTCGTGGGCGCCGCCGGACATGCCCTCGACGGCCACCACGAGCGTGTCGCCGTCGAGGCGGACGAACAGCAGGCGCTCGCCGTTGCCCTGAGCCCAGGCCGAGCCGATTCGCTGCGCCGCCGCGCGCCAGTTGGAGGGCTGCACGGTGCGGTACGTGGCGATCGCCACGCCCGGCAGGATGTCGCCGATGTCACGGCGCGAGACCGCGAAGGACCCGGCCACGCCGGTGGTCGCCGCGGTCACCAGGTCGACGATGGTCGGCGAGGCCCGCCCGGTGATCTGCGAGTTGTACTCCGGCGCGTGCAGCTGGGGCAGGACCGCGGACAGGACCGCGCCGATCGCGATGCCCACACCACGCCCGTCGTGGCGATCACCGCCGACAGCACGAGCAGCAGCCAGAACCGGCTCTGCTTGACGCCGGCATCCGCCGAGCAGGTAGACGGCATCGCGGATCTCGTCCGAAGTGCGCAGGCCCGGAGTCAGGCGGCGACCGTAGCCCGCTCGCGGGTGACGTCATCTCACCCTCTCGGGACGATGCGGGGCGACCCCGTCGGTTGTCAGCTTCCGGCCATGCCCAAGGAGTTCAGAGGCCACATCGAGCTCGATGTCCGCGACTCGACCCCCGACTGGTCGCCGTACACGCCGCCGAGCGCGCCGGAGGGCGCGCCGAACGTCCTGATCGTCCTCTATGACGACACGGGCCTGGCCGCCTGGGAGCCCTACGGCGGCCGCATCCGCATGCCCACGCTGCAGCGCCTGGCCGACAACGGCCTGACCTACACGCAGTGGCACACGACCTCGCTGTGCTCGCCCACGCGCTCGTGCTTCCTCACCGGGCGCAACCATCACCAGACCGGGTTCGCCTGCATCGTCGAGGGCGCGACCGGCTATCCCGGCTCCAACGCGCACCTCCCGCGCGAGACCGGCACGATCGCCCAGGTGCTGCGGGCCAACGGCTACAACACCTACTGGATCGGCAAGGACCACAACGTCCCGCCCGAGGAGAACAACCCGAGCGGCTCGAAGTCCAACTGGCCGCTCCAGCAGGGCTTCGACCGCTTCTACGGCTTCTTCGGCGGCGAGACCAACCAGTGGTATCCGACGCTGACCGAGGACAACCACGCCGTCGAGCAGCCCTATCCGCCCGAGGAGGGCTACCACCTCTCCAAGGACCTGGCCGACCAGGCCCTGCGGATCCTGCGCGATGGCCACTCCGCGGCGCCCTCACGCCCCTGGTTCATGTGGTTCTGCCCCGGCGCCAACCACGCGCCCCACCAGGTCGACCCGGCCTGGGCCGACAAGTACAAGGGCCAGTTCGACGACGGCTATGAGGCCTACCGCGAGTGGGTGCTCGGACGCATGATCGAGAAGGGAGTCATGCCGGCGGACACCGAGCTGACGCCGCTGAACCCGATGCCCGAGGGCACGTTCAGCCCCGTCGACACGGTGCGGCCCTGGGACTCGCTGTCCGCCGACGAGAAGCGGCTGTTCGCGCGCATGGCCGAGGTCTATGCGGGCTTCTCGGAGCACACCGACCACCAGGTCGGCCGGATCGTCGACTTCCTCGAGCAGACCGGGCAGCTCGAGAACACGCTGATCCTCTACTGCGCCGACAACGGCGCCTCCGGCGAGGGCGGCCCGGACGGGTCGGTCAACGAGAACAAGTTCTTCAACGGGTGGCCGGACGACATCGCCGAGAACCTCGAGCACCTGGATGACCTCGGGGGCCCCGACACGTACAACCACTACCCGACCGGCTGGGCGGCGGCGTTCTCGACCCCGTTCAAGATGTTCAAGCGCTACTCGTACGCGGGCGGGACGTGCGACCCGCTGGTCATCCACTGGCCCAAGGGGATCTCCGCCCGCGGCGAGATCCGCAGCCAGTACCACCACGTCACCGACATCTTCCCGACGATCCTCGACTGCTGCGGCGTCGAGATGCCGGACGCGATCGACGGGTACGAGCAGGTCCCGCTCGTCGGCACGTCGATGCGCTACACGTTCGCCGCCGACGGCCCGACACGGCGCGGCGGCCAGTACTACTGCATGCTCGGCACGCGCGGGATGTGGGAGGACGGCTGGAAGGTCGTCTCCGTCCACGGCCCGACCTCCGGGATCGGCGACTTCGACTCCGACCGGTGGGAGCTCTACCACGTCGACGCGGACCGCTCCGAGGCCCGCGACCTGGCCGCCGAGCAGCCGGAGCGCGCCGAGGGGCTGGTCCAGCGCTGGCTCGAGGAGGCGCACAAGTTCGACGTGCTGCCGCTCGACGACCGCCTCCCCGTCGAGATCCTCCGCGAAGAGCGGCCGCAGGCCGAACCGCCGCGCGAGCGCTACGTCTACTTCCCCGACGCGGCCGAGGTGCCCGAGTCGGCCGCGGTGAACATCCGCAGCCGCTCCTACCGCCTGCTGGCGGAGGTCGAGATCACGAGCCCGGACGCCGAGGGCGTGATCTTCGCCCACGGGTCGCGCTTCGGTGGCCACGCCCTCTTCCTGCACGAGCGCAGGGCGCACTACGTCTACAACTTCCTCGGCATCGCGCCCGAGCAGCGCTTCGTGTCCGAGCGGCTGGAGCCCGGCCGCTACGTGCTGGGCGTCGAGTTCACGCGCGAGTCGGCCGGCGAGCACGGCGAGTCGCACGGGACGACGCGGCTCTACGTCGGCGACGAGGTCGTGGCCGAGGGCCCGATGCGGACGCAGCTCGGGAACTTCACGCTGTGCGGCGACGGCCTGTGCGTCGGCCGCGACTCCAGCGACGCGGTCAGCGGCCTCTACCGCGCGCCGGCGGAGTTCAAGGGCGGCACGATCCTGCAGGTCGAGGTGAGCGTCGGCGACGACCAGTACCTCGACCTGGAGAAGGAGGCGATCGCCGCGCTCGCGCGGGAGTGAGCCCACCACGTGATCGTCAGGCCACCGGGGCCGGCTCGGCCGCCAGCTCGGCCAGGCCCGCGCGGCGCAGCATCTCCAGCGGCCGCGGGTGCACGCTCGCCAGCCGCAGGTCGACCTCGTCGCGCAGCCCGGCCAGCATGTCGAGCGTCTCCACGTCGAGGTCGGTGCTCTGCGCCAGGTCGAGCACGAGCGTGTGCGCGCTCGCCGCGCGGACGGCGGCCAGCGCGCGGTCGCGCACCGCGTTGGAGTTCGCGTAGAACAGCGGCCCTTGTGGCTGCACGGTGACCCGCCCGTCCTCGGCGCGTGTGGTCACCCGCGGCCGGCTGAGGCGCTGGATGACCACGACGAGCGACAGCCCGGCGGTGATCACCAGCCCGGGCAGGACGCCGAAGAGCAGGACGCCGGCCAGGCAGAGCAGCGCGAGCACGATCGCGCTGCGGCGCAGCCGGGCCAGGCGGTGGAGCTCGTCCACGCGCACGAACCCGGCGACGGCGACGATGACGATGGCCGCGAGCGTGGCCTCCGGCAGGTCGGTGAACACCGGGGCGAGGCAGGCGCCGGTGAGCAGGACAGCGCGGCGGCGACGAGCGTGGCCAGCTGCGACTGCCCGCCCGCCTTGTCCGCCGCCGCGCTCTGGCTCGCGCCCCCCGACTGGACGAACCCGGAGCACAGGCCGGCCAGCACGTTACCCGCGCCGATCGCCGACAGCTCGCGGTTGGCGTCGATCCGGTAGTGGTGCTCGACCGCCATCGAGCGGGCCACGCCGGCCGCCTCGGTGGACAGCAGCCCGATGCCGAACATGAAGCCGGTCATCACCGGCTTGGACACGAATTCGGAGACCACGCCGAGCCGCAGCAGCCCGCCCAGGAACAGCACGACGCCGGCCACCAGCGCGAGCGCGGCCGAGAGCACGGCGAAGCGTCCGGTGTCGCCATGGGCCAGCGGGCCCACGGCGGCGGCGGAGATCACGGACGTCGCCGTGGTGGCGCTGACCACCAGCGAGCGCGAGCTGCCCAGAAGCGCGTAGCCGATCAGCGCCGGCGGCGCGGCCATCAGGCCGGCCTGCGGCGGCAGCCCGGCGATCTGCGCGTAGGCCACGCACTGCGGCACGACGACGCTGCCGACCACCAGGCCGGCGACGACGTCGGGCCGCAGCCACTCGCGCCGGTAGCCCGCGACCCAGCCGGGGAGGACGCGGCGCACCACGCCCTCCCCGCCCATCTCAGACGGCGGTGGCTTCGCGGGTCTCGAGCGCGTGGCGCAGGCGCTGCTCGGCCTCGTCGTCGAGCGAGGTCTGGATGATCTCGCCGCCGAACCTGGCGATCTCGGGGAGCACCTTGTCGGGCGTCGAGCGGTGGACGAGCACGATCACCGCGGCGCCGCCCGGCTGCAGCTTGGTGCCGAGCTCCTTGAGGAAGCTGTCGTCGACGCCGACGTCGCTGAGCGCGCCCGCGGCGGCGCCGGAGGCCGCGCCCACCGCCATGCCGAGCAGCGGCACGAAGAAGATCAGGCCGATCAGCCCGCCCCACAGCGCGCCGCCGACCGCGCCGCCGGACGCCAGCTTGCGCGACTGGTGCAGCTTGACCTTGCCGTCCTGGCCGCGGGTGACGATGACGGCGTCCTCGAGCTCGATCGCATGCTCCGTCTGCAGTCGGGCAAGCGTGCCCATCACTTCTTCGGCGGTGCCCTGGTCGGGGAAGGCTACGGCGACGAGATTGCTCATCGGCTCTCCTTGTCTCGGGGCGGCCCATGCTGCGACGCGGCAGGGTGGCCCGGCATCACCCGGCAAGGGCGATGCGCTGCTGACGCTCAGCGGGGCACTGGATCTCGCGTAGCGGCGACGAACGGGATCGTCTCGGCGTCCAGCACCACGGCGTGCATGCCGTCCGCCGCGGCGGTGAGCCGCGCGCGCACGGCGTCGGCGTTGGCGAAGTACAGCCCGCCCTCCACGCGCAGCTGCGCGATCCCCTCCGGCGCCACGGCGTCGGGATGGCGCCGGACGTCGGCGTAGACGCCGTCCCGCAGCCGTCCCATCCGGGCGACGTAGGGCCGCGAGGCGCGGTAGAGGAGCAGCAGCAGCGACATCGAGATGCCGATGAACAGGCCCGGCAGCGTGTCGAAGACCAGCACGCCGAGCATCGCGGCAACGGCGGCGATGAAGTCGGGCCGGGCCGCCACGCCGAACGCCCGGCCGAGCTCGCGCGCAGCCAGTCCGACCGATAGCCCCGCAGCGACGAGAACAGGGCTCAGCCCCCGGCGTACGCGCGCTCCCGGGAGCGGGCGCCGGCGCGGCCGGCGAGGTAGGCGGTCCCGCCGAGCATGGCGCCGCGCAGCAGCGGGCGCCGCGGAGCGAAGAAGAGCGGCATGCGGCCAGTGTCCGGGCGCCGCGGGTGAAGCGGCCTCATGCCGCCCGGGTGAGGCGCGGCCACCCGCGCGCGGCGCAAGCTGGCGGCCATGAAAGAGGCCATCGGGCAGGTGCTCTCGCTCGGTGTCGGCGTGGCGATCAGCCCCGTGCCGATCATCGCCGTCGTGCTGATGCTGGCCACGCCGCGGGCGCGGGCCAACGGCCCCGCGTTCGTGCTCGGCTGGATCGCCGGCCTGGCCGTGGTGGGCACGATCGTCCTGCTCGTCTCCAGCGGCGCGAGCGCCTCCGACAACGGGCAGCCGGCGACCTGGGTGAGCGTCCTCGAGCTCGTGCTCGGGGCGCTGCTGCTGCTGGTCGCCGTCAAGCAGTGGCGCGGGCGCCCGCGCGCCGGGGAGCACGCCGAGCTGCCCAAGTGGATGCGGGCCATCGACCAGTTCAAGCCGGGCAAGGCGCTGGGCTTCGGCGTCATCCTGTCGGGGGTCAACCCGAAGAACCTGCTCCTCACGGTCGGCGCCGCGGCGGCGATCGCCCAGACCGGCGCGAGGACGGGCACGCAGGCCGTCGCGCTCGCCGTGTTCGTGATCGTCGGGACGGTCGGCGTCGGCGCGCCCGTCGGCCTCTACCTCGCCCTCGGCGAGCGCTCGCGCCGCGCGCTCGACGAGCTCAGGTCATGGATGGCCGCCCACAACGCCGCGATCATGGCCGTGCTGATGCTGGTCATCGGCGCCAAGCTGCTCGGGGACGGCCTGTCCGGCCTGTGACGCCGCGGCCACCGCCGCGATCGCCCCGCACAGCAGCCCGGCGACGATCAGCACGGCGAGCACGACGAAGCCGGTCAGCGGGCTCCAGATCAGCAGCGCCAGCATCCCGAGCACGCCCACGCCGATCAGCAGCGCCCGCTCGTGCCGGGCCGTCCAGGCGGGCACGGGGCTCGCGGTCACGCGCGCCCAGCCCGCCTCGCCGAAGCGGCGCAGCGGCAGCCCGAACGCGAACGTCACGGCCGCGAGCAGCAGCGCGGCCACGACGACGATGCGCACGCCGTGGCGCAGCAGCGCGGCCACCGTGTCGAAGATGCTCGACGCGGCGTCGCGCGGCAGCACGTCCTGGCTGATCGAGTCGAGGTAGATCGAGCGCGCGACCGCGAGCGCGGCGATCAGCGCCAGCATGGCCACCGCGACGCCGATCGCGGCGTGCAGCAGCCCGCGCCGGCGCGGGCGCGTGAGCAGGACCGCACCGAGCAGGCACAGCAGCGCCAGCACCGGCATCACGACGCCCAGCGCCTTGAGCACCCGTACGCCCTGCTGGGCCTTGGGCAGCGCCGAGGAGCTGAACAGCGCCACCTGCCCGTTCACCGTCGGCGGGATGGCGTTCGCGAGCCGGTCCAGGCCGCGCGAGCGCAGCCCGTCGCGCACGCGGTCGACCACGCTGGACAGGTCGAGGTAGACCGTGTCGCCGCGCAGCA
>JAICUS010000394.1 GCA_025935735.1 Solirubrobacteraceae bacterium
CGGCCTGCAGGACGCCGGCACGGCCGGCCAGCGCGCGCCCGGGCGGCTCGGCTGGGACGAGCTCGGGCGCTTCGACGGCAACGACCTCGCCGTCGCCGACGGCCTCGGCGCGAACGGCTCGACGGCGTACTACAGCGCCCACGCCCTCGACGGCTTCACGCGGCGCGTGTGCACGAGCCCCATGGCCTGCGTCACCAGCACGCCGCCGCTGGCCATCGCCGGCACCGGCACCACCCTCCACGCGCTGCCCAACCTCCCGGGCTATGACCCGATCGCGGCGGACTGGTCGTGCCCGGCCCGGCTCGCGGTTTTCGCCGGAGGGCTGTTCGAGTCCATTGCGGCGCGCAGAGCTTCCGGCCCGTCCCCGGCCTCGCGAGCGGCGCCACCGACACGCCGGGCGCGATCACCAGGCAGGCGGTGAGCGAGACGATCGCCTAGCGTTCCCGAGACGATGACGCTCGTCGTCCGGGCCGTTTTCTGGGTGATCGCGTACCTCGGCGCCGTCCTGTCGCCGCTGGTGTTCGCGGCGATCGGCGCGAGCCACCCGGACCACGGGTTCTGGACCAACTTCCCGGTCGCGCTCGGGTTCGTGGGGCTGGCGATGCTGGGGCTGGAGCTCGTGCTGGTGGCCCGCGTCCGGGCGCTCGCGTCGCCGTTCGGCCAGGACGCGCTGCTGCAGCCGGCTACGTCACGGCCGAGGTCCTGGCGCGCCATCTCCCGGCCGCGTACCGGCGCTTCCAGTTCTTCATCTGCGGGCCGGACCCGATGATGGACGCGGCGGAGGCGGCGCTGATCGGGCTCGGCGTGCCCCCGGAACGCGTGCACACCGAGCGCTTCGACATGGTCTGATGCGGCACGTCCAGATGACCCGGCTGGTGTGGCTGCTGGCGATCCTGATCGTCATCGCCTGCCTGGCGTTCGCCGCCGCCGAGAGCTGAGGGGAGCGACCGTGCTCGACGCCGATCCCGCCTTCCGCCCGGTGCGCCGGCGCGACGGCTATCTCGCGCTGGAGGACATGGCACTGGTCGGCGACGGGACGACGGCCGCCCTCGTCGGCGTCGACGGGAGCATCCCCTGGCTGTGCCTGCCGCGCTTCGACTCCGAGCCGCTGTTCTGCGGGCTGCTCGACGCCGGCCGGGGCGGCGGCTTCGTCGTCGCCCCGGACGAGGTGGTCGAGGCGCGCCAGCGCTATGAGCCCGACACCGCCGTCCTGGTCACCGAGCTGCGCAGCCCGACCGGGCTGCTGGCGGTCACCGACGCGCTGGCGCTGCGCCCCGGCACCGACCTGAGCGACGACGCGCCGGCCGGGCGCCGCGAGCTGATCCGCTCGGCGGTCGTGCTCGACGGCACCGTCCGGGTGCGGGTGGAGATCGAGCCCCGCGGCGGCGCCTCGGCGCAGGCGGCCGCGGGCGGCCTGTCGGTGGAGGCCTGGCGCCGGCCGGACCTGCACCTGCACGTCCGCTGCAACCGGCCGCTGGACTCGCTGCGCAGCGTGCACGAGCTGCACGCCGGCGAGCGCCTCGACCTGGCTCTGTCCTGGGGAGAGAGGGCCCGCTACCACCGCTTCAGCGAGCCGGAGCTGCTGACGGCGACCGCCCGCGCCTGGCGGCGCTGGATGGAGGGCTGCTTCCACTACGACGGGCCGCAGGCGCCGCTGGTCCGCCGGGCCGCGCTCACGCTCAAGCTGTGCGACCACTGGAGCAACGGCGCGCTGGTCGCGGCCCCGACGTCCTCGCTGCCGGCGCCGATCGGCGGGGTGCGCAACTGGGACTACCGCTACACGTGGATCCGCGACGCCTCGTTCTCGGTCTACGCGCTGCGGCGGATCGGCTTCGACCACGAGGCGGAGGCGTTCCTCGGCTGGGTGCTGGACACCTTCGAGCACGGCAGCGCGCCCAAGATCATGTACGCGCTCGACGGCGGCCGGGTGCCCGACGAGCGGGTCGACCCGGAGCTCGAGGGCTATCGGCGCTCGCCCCCCGTGCGGTGGGGCAACGGGGCCGTCGACCAGCTGCAGCACGACGTCTATGGCGAGGTGCTCGACTGCGCGTATCAGTGGGCCCGCGGCGGCGGCCGGCTCGACGCGCCCCTGTGGAGCCGGCTGGCCTCCCTCGCCGACCTGGCGGCCGACGCCTGGCGCCTGCCCGACCAGGGCATCTGGGAGGTGCGCAGCGAGGGCCGCATCTTCACCTACTCCGCCGCGCTGTGCCAGGTGGCCCTGGACCGCGCCGCGCGCCTGGCCGAGCGCCTGGACCTCCCCGGGCCGGTGGCGAAGTGGCGGCGCGCGGCCGAGGACCTCCGGCAGAGGGTGCTCCAGGACTCCTGGGACGAGCGTGCGGGGACGCTGACCGAGCACATCGGCGGCGGGGGCGGGCTCGACGCCAGCCTGCTCGCCCTGCCGCTGCGCCGCGTGGTGCCGGCCCGGCACCCGCGCATGGTGGCCACCACCGCGGCGGTGGCCGAGCGCCTGTCGGCCGGCGACGGCCTGCTGTACCGCTACCTGCACGTGGAGTCGCCCGACGGGATCCCGGGCGACGAGGGCGCGTTCGTGCTCTGCAGCTTCTGGCTGGTCGAGAACCTGGCCCACCAGGGCGAGCTCGACCGGGCCGCGGAGCTGTACGCGTCGCTGTGCGACCGGGCCAGCACCGTGGGGCTGCTGCCGGAGCAGATCGACCCCACGTCGGGCGAGTTCTACGGCAACTTCCCCCAGGCGTTCAGCCACATCGGCGTGATCTCCGCGGGCGTCACGCTGGGACGGATACAGGCGTGATCGGCCGGCTCGTCGTGTTCGGCGGCACCGGGGACCTGACGGGCCGCTACCTGCTCCCGGCGCTGGCCACGCTGCGGGCTCGCGGGCACCTGCCGGAGCGCTTCGAGCTCGTCGGCGCCGGCCGCGACGACGGGGCCGACGCGCGCTACCGCGACTGGGCGCACAGCTGGCTGGAGCGCCAGGCCGCCGGGGTCGACGCGGACGCGCGGGCGACGCTGGTGCGCGAGTCGCGCTACCACCGGCTCGACCTCGCCGACCCGGCCAACGTCGCGGCCTGCATCGCCGGCGAGGGCCCCGTCGCCGTCTACCTCGCGCTGCCGCCGGCCGTCTTCCACCTGGCGGTGACCGCGCTCCGGCAGGCCGGCCTTCCTCCCGACAGCCAGGTCATCTTCGAGAAGCCGTTCGGCGAGGACCTCGCCGGCGCCGTGGCGCTGAACCGGCGGATCGCGGAGCTGGTGGACGAGCGCCACGTGTTCCGGGTCGACCACTTCCTGGCCATGACCACCGTGCAGAACGTGCTCGGCACCCGCCTGGCCAACCGCGTGCTCGAGCCGATCTGGAACAGCGCCCACATCGAGGAGATCGAGATCGTGTGGGACGAGACGCTCGCGCTCGAGGGCCGGGCCGTCTACTACGACACCGTCGGTGCGCTCAAGGACATGCTGCAGAACCATCTCCTGCAGCTGCTGTGCCTGGTGGCGATGGAGCCGCCGATCACCCTCGGCGAGCGCGACCTGCGCGACCGCAAGGTCGACGTGCTGCGCTCGATCCGGCCGTTCACCGACGACGACGTCGCCGCCCGCACGCGCCGGGCCCGCTACCGCGCCGGCCGGATCGGCGAGCGTGACGTCCCCGCCTACGTCGACGAGGACGGGGTCGCACCCGAGCACGGGACCGAGACGTTCGCCGAGCTGGAGCTCAGGCTCGACAGCTGGCGCTGGTCCGGGACGCGCTTCCGGCTGCGCACCGGCAAGGCGCTGGGCCGCGACTGCATGGAGGTCGTCGTGCACTTCCGGCCGGTGCCGCACCTGCCGTTCGACCCACCGCCGGGCTCGGTGCACAACCGCCTGCGCTTCGGCCTGGCCCCGGAGGCCCTGGCGCTCGAGCTCACCGGCACGGGCCCCGGGGTGGAGCTCAGCCTCGTGCCGCTCACCCTGCACGCCGAGATGGAGCCGTCCGAGCTGCCCGCCTACGGCCGGATCCTGCTCGACGTGCTGCGCGGCAACAGCGCCCTGTCGATCCGCGCCGACGAGGCCGAGGAGTCCTGGCGCGTCGTCACCCCGGTCCTCGAGGGCTGGGCCCGCGGCCTCAGCCCGCTGGAGGAGTACGCCGCCGGGTCACTGGGTCCCTGAGAGCTCGCGGCGCGAGCCGTCGAGTACGTTCCCCGGCATGCGCAAGATCCAGGTCCAGGGTGTTCACCACATCACACTGATGGGCGCCGACCGGCAGACCTCGATCGACTTCTGGGAGGGCGTGCTGGGGATGCCGTTCGTCTTCGAGCAGCCCAACCTCGACCGTGCCGAGGAGAGCCACCTCTACTTCGATCCCGGCGACGGCCGGCTGATCACGGTCTTCACCCACGAGGACCGCTCCCCCGACTCCTCGCCGCCGCCGGCCGATCCGGGCGCGGTGCACCACGTCGCGTTCAACGTGTCCAACGCGATGTTCCGCCAGGCCGCCGAGCGCCTCGACGAGCGCGGCGTCAAGCACAGCGGGGTCAAGGACCGCGGCTTCATGGACTCGATCTACTTCCGCGAGCCGCTCGGGCTGCTGATCGAGCTGGCGTCCTACCGGTTCGAGCCGCCGGCGGGCCGCACGCACGCCGACGTCCTGCTGGCGGCGCACCGGCTGCGCGTGGAGCGCGGCGACTACAGCATCGCGCCGATCCACGTGGCCGACGCGATCGAGCAGCTCGTGACCGGCTCGCGCGCGACGCTGTCCGGCGACCGCGCGCCCAAGGACCCGTACGGGCGCGCGCCCGCGCCCGAGGTGGACGCCGCGCCGGGGGACTGAGATGCCTCGGCACGGGCGACCCGCGGCATCCCGGCCGGCTGTATGCCGCGATCGGCGGCAGGCACGGCGGCGTGTATCGCAGCGACCACAGCGGCCGCAGGTGGACCGCCGTGGGCGACGGGACCTTCGGGACCGCCCGCAACCTGACCGGGGACGCCGTGAACATGCGGCTCGCGGTCGGCCCGAAGTCCACCGTGTGGGCCGCCGTCGCCGGCCCGGTCGGCGACGCGGCCCACGCCGCCCGGGACGACGACGAGTCGAGCGAGCCGGGTACGAGCGGCGACGACCTCGACGGGCTGTTCCGGACCACCGGCAGCGGCCACGCCTGGCAGGCCGTCGACGTCGCCGAGCCGAAGGATCCGCTGCTGGCGGTCAACCCCGGCGGCCAGGCCGGCGTGCATCTCGCCATCGCCGGCGATCCCGCCGACGTGTCCGTCGTCTACGTCGGCGGCGACCACGTGCCCGAAGGCGGCGCCGGCGCGATCATCGCCTGCGACGTCGCCAAGCCACGCGGCCGGCAGTGCCGGCGCGCCGCGAGCCAGGGCGCCGTCGACGGCAGCGCCCCGCACGCCGACATCCGCTCGCTCGCCTTCACCGCCTCCGGGCGGCTGCTGCTGGGCGGCGACGGCGGTGTCTACCGCGACGCCGATCCCGCGCACCCGGCGGCGGCGGACAGCCGCTGGACCTCGCTCGGCGGCAGGCTCGGCGCGATCGAGGCGCACTCGTGCGCCTGGGACAACATCCGCCAGACCGCGATGTGCGGCCTGCAGGACGCCGGCACAGCGGACCAGCGCGCCACGGGGCGGCTCGGCTGGAACGAGCTCGGGCGCTTCGACGGCAACGACCTGGCCATCGCGGACGGCCTCGGCGCGAACGGCTCGACGGCCTACTTCAGCGCGCACGGCTTCGTCGACTTCGAGCGGCGCGTGTGCACGAGCCCGGCGGCCTGCGTCACCACCGCGCCGGCGCTGAACGTCGCCGGGACGGGCACGACCCTGCCCAAGCTGCCGAACGTGCCGTCCTATGACCCGATCGCGGCGGACGGGTCGTGCCCGAGCCGGCTCGCGGTCGACGCCGGCACGCTGTTCGAGTCC
>JAICUS010000385.1 GCA_025935735.1 Solirubrobacteraceae bacterium
CACCGCGCCGGCGGGGAACAAAGCGGGGAACAAACTGAGAGGAAGTCAGAGGAACCGAGCGACCCGGACACGTAGGCGTTAGGCCTGTCCGGCACCGAGGGCACCGGAACCCGCGGGCTGGGTGCCGGGCGGTCGCAGGTTCAAATCCTGTCTCCCCGATCAGAGTTTCTTTGCAAAGTGTGTAGCGCGCTTCCCGGTTCAGCCTGTGCGTCCGCGTCAGCTCATGCGGGCGGCGAGCAGGCAGAGATCGTCGGTCAAGGCACCGTAGGCGAACTCGGCGACGCGCGCCCGGAGAACGGCGACCGTCTCGGCCGGTGAAGGGCGGTGGAGGCCGGCGAGCACGGCGCTCACGGCGTCGAGCCCGAACTGCTCGCCGCCGTGGCGGGCTTCGGTCAGTCCGTCGGTGTAGAGCAGCACTCCCGCGCCGGCCAGCGCCTGGCACGAGGCCTGCACGCAGCCGGGATCCCCCACGGTCCCGAGCAGCGTCCCCTGCCTGGTGGCGATCAGCTCGCGCCCATCGTCGAGCCAGAGCGCCGGAGGGTGACCCGCGTAGGCCCAGCGCAGCAGCCGCTCGCTGGGGAGGTAGGTGACGCAGGCGGCGCTGACGAACTCGCTGCTCGTGCCGGCGCGCTCGACCAGGGCGGTGTTCGCCCAGCTCAGCAACTGGCAGGGATCGTCGGAGAAGGGCGCGGTCGCGGCGAACGTCGTGCGCACGAACGCCGCCCGCCGCGCCGCGCGCACACCGTGGCCGACGACATCGCCGACGACCAGCACGGTCGAGTCCTGTGGCCCCTCGGCCACGAGGTAGAAGTCGCCGCTGACCTGCTCGGCGAGCGCGGGCAAGAAGGCGGCGGCCAGCTCCAGACCGGGACGCCGCGGCAGCTCGGGAGGGGTCAGCGCATCGCGGATCGCTCGCAGATCCTCCAACTCGTGCTGAGCCGCATCGAGGCGAGCCTGCAGCGCCGCGAGATCGTCGTCGCGGAGCTCGACCTCCTGGCGAAGGCGCGCGATGAGCGTCTCCTGGCGATGCTCGCGGTCATCGCGATCGTCGATGTCCCGCTTCAGGGCATCCAGCTCGGCGTTCACGCGCCGAAGCTCTGGGTCGTTCTCGCCGGGCTGTTGGCTCATCAGGTTCGTGCGCGAGCGGTTCGGCAGCTCGCCTCATCACGCATCCTGCCGCATCGGCGGTGCCGCTGTCGAGATCCAGAGAGGTCACAGCTTCACCCCGAAGTCCAGCGTGAAGGTGACGCCGACGCCGGCGTTGTCGGGAACGCCGAGGTGGATGCCGACGCCGACCTCGCGGTAGGCGGGCTTGAGGATGTTGGCCCGGCGGCCGCCCGAGTGCATCCAGGCCGCCTGGATGCCGCGGGCGGTGCCCAGGTCGCCGGTGCCCCAGCGGCGGGCTGGTAGGGCGCGGCGATGCTGAACCGATCGTCGCGCGGCGGCGCGCCGGCGAGCAGGCTCTGCGGCAGCGTGTGCGAGATCGTCCGGGTCTCGTCGTGCACGCGCTCGACGTCCTCGCGCGCCCGGCGCCCATCATCGCGCTCACCGAGTGCCCCGCGAAGACCGCGCCCACGAGCTCGAGCTCCCGGCAGATCTCCACGACGTCGTCCGCGTAGCCCGCGAGCGAGCCGTATCGCACCGGGTCGTAGGCGCCGAGGTCCGACCCGCCCGCGCCGACATGGTCGAACAGCACGGTCCGGTGGTCCGCCGCGGACTCCAGGGCGACGAACCGCCACATGTTCTGATCGCACCCGAACCCGTGCGCGAAGATCATCGCCCGGCCGTCCGGCCGCCCACCGACGTGGACGTTGTTGCGGCCAGCGCGCTCACCCGGCCAGTGCACGAGCGGTCAGGCCGGCGGATCAGAGGGCATGCACGGCCGACGGGGAGGCTTCGCCGACGCCAATCGAGCTCGGGCTACCCGTGGCGCACGTCGACTCAAGCGTCGCGAGCGTGCTCATCCCCCCGCTGGTCGGAGACGTGACTGTCGGACCGTTGCCGGCGAGCGGGCCGCCCGGCCGGCGGGCATCCCGTCGCGTCGCCGGGATCGTCCGGGCCGGGGCGCTGGAAGTCGACGTCCACCGTCTCGAAGCCCTTGTGGCGCTCGGTCTTGGCGTAGGCGGCGTAGCTGCGTTCGTCCGCGGTGGTCAGCCGGACGTCGTCGGTGAAGGGCGTCATGAGCGCGCGTGGCCAGAGATGCCGTCGGGCGACGACGCTGATCTCGGCGGCCAGGACCATGACGAGCGCCAGCAGGTAGATCCAGGCGATCAGCCCGAGGACGAGGCCGAACACGCCGTAGGACTCGCGCGAGCCCTTCAACGCGTGGCTGACGAGGTAGGTCCCGAGCAGCTGCAGCGTCTGCCAGCCCAGTCCGGCCACGATCGCCGCCAGGCGCAGGTCGCGCAGGGAGATCTGCCGGGCGCCGAGGACGCGGAAGGCCACCAGGAACATCGACATGTTGGTGAGCGTCGCGAGCCCGATGCCGGCGACGCGCAGGCCCACGGCGAGCGAGGCGCCGAAGCTGCTCGCGCCGGTGGTCAGGGCCGAGAGCCCGGTGGTGGCCAGCACCCCGAGGCCGAGCACCAGGATCAGGCCGAGGCTGCGCAGCCGCGAGCTGAACGGGTTCGGCCGCTCGTTGCGCGGGATCGCCCAGACGCGGCTGAGCGCGTTCTGCGTCGCCTGGGCCGCGCCCAGTGAGCCGTACAACGTGCCGGCCACGCCCACGACCAACCCGAATCCGCTCCCCGACGCCGCCCGCACGTTCTCGCGCAGTTGCGTGCCGATCACCGGGAACTGCGCGAGCGCGGAGTTCAGCAGCGTGGCCTGGAGGTGTGGATCGCCGTGCAGCGCGAAGCCCAGGATCGTCACCAGCAACAGCAGCAGGGGGAACAGCGACAGGAACCCGTAGTAGGTGACGAGCGCGGTCAGATAGCTGCCCTGATCGTCGAAGAACTTGTAGAGCACCGCCAACGGGAAGCCCGCCCAGCGATGACGGCGCTGGAAGCCGTCCACCACGCCGATCAGGCCATTCCGGCTCACAGCGACGGCCTACCCGTTCGCCCTCCCGGAGCGACGGTCGCCGCGACCGGTGGGGCGAGCCTGCATGCCGGGTCTCGGGTCAAGAGGGGGTCAGCCTCTCGGGGGGTCCCGTTCGCAGTCGGCGGGGACGGGGTGCCCGGCATGCAGGCTCTGGCTCGTTCTGCCCGCGCGCCGGCGGCGGAGGAACTCGTACAAGAGTCCACCCGTCCCGGAGACGCGAAGGCCCGGCGGGTGCCGGGCCTTCGGGTCGTGCGGGTCAGGCGTTGCTGTGCTCGCGCTCGGCGGCGCTGATGACGCCGGCGCGGTTCTTGTGGGCGCGCTCGTAGGCGCGGACCTGGCGGGCGCGGTCGTCGTCGCCCTCGGAGAGCACGGCCTGGACCTCGGTGGCGGTGAGCTCGTCGTAGCCCGGCCACGGCTCGTTTCCGCGCAGCGAGGTGATGCGGCTGAGCACCGTGGTGCGGTTCTGGCCCTTGCGCTCGTAGGCGTCGACCTTGGCCAGGTCGATCTGGGAGAGGTCGCTCAGGCGGGCGGTGATCTCGTCCGCGGTGAGGGAGTCGTAGCGGGCGATCGCGAGATCGCCCTCGGACGCGACGGCGCCCTTGATCTCGCCCTCGGCCCGGGCGACGCCCGGGACCTTGCGCGCCTGGCGCGCGGTCCGCTTGGTCGCGGCGCTCGTCTTGCTCGCCGCCCGCTTGGTCGCCTTGCCGGCTTCCCGGACGGTCTCGCCCGCGCCGGTCGCGGCGACGTCATACGAGCCGTTGCCCTTGACGTCGGAGCGGAACACCGCGTCCGTCAGCTTCGGGATCTCGCGCAGGACGCGGTCGAGCATCTTCCGCTCGTCGGCCAGGACGGACGCGGCCAGCTTGGCGGTCCGCTGATCGCCCGCGCGGTCGGCGAGCCGCTCCAGCGCGGTGTAGGTGGCGATCTCCAGCGCCTCGGACGCCGCGGCGTCCTTGGCGTTCTTGAGCACCTTCTCCTCGCCGCCGGAGCCGCGGAGGAGGTTGAGCGGCGTCTTGCCGAACGCGAACGCCTGCCCGAGGACGGTGCCCACGAACCCGACGCCGGCGCCGAGCGGATTGCCGCCGCCCTCACCCAGCTCGCGCAGGCGGGCCTGCACACGCTCGGCGTGCTCGCGGGTCTCGCTCAGATGGGACGCCAGCGCGTCGCGGTAGGAGCCCCGGGGCGTCATCGCGATCTGCGACTGCAGCTCCCGCGTGAGCGCCGTCTCGGTCGCGTGCGCCTCGCCGAGGTACTGGACGATCTTCTGCTGCTGCTTGTGCTGCTCGGACTGACTCATGGAGCCGTCCTCCAATCTCAAGAAGGGTGGCGGAGCGTGGAGAGCCACGCCCCGGGGGCGGTGGTGGCGGCCCGGCCGAGGAGCCGGGCAGCGGGTCAGGAGCGGTCGTCGGCCGGCGCGCGGCTGCCGGACTTGGCGAGCCCGCGGCTGACCATGTAGCCGACCGCCAGGATCGTCACGTACAGCCAGGCCTGGCGGGCACCGAACCCGCCGCCGTTGGCCTCGTCGACCACGGCCGCGGCGATCAGCACGCCGGCCGCGGCGGCCAGGAAGGCGAAGAACTCGGTCGTCTTGAACGACGCCTTGGTCTCCGGCGAACGCCGAGCGGGGGTGTCGTGCGCGGCGGCCGCGCCGTTGGCCTCGAGGGTGCTGCGGGTGGGGCTGCTGCTTATGCTCATGAGGGACTCCAAGATCGAACTGCGGACCGAACGACCCGTGTCTCGCGGAGGACCGGAAGCGGCCGGCGGAGTCGTGTCAACGGCGGATGAGAAGAGCGCGTCGGGGACTGCAAGGCGCCCTCTTCTCCAGTGATACCCGGGCCGGCGAGAGTCCAAACGCGTGTTCGACTATGTGGCAGGAGGCACAATCGAACGTGCGTTCTCGTCGCGCGGCTCGTCGGCGAGGAAGAAGAGCTCGATCTCGAGATCGGGGCCGATGCTGTGCGTGGAGATGAAGTGCGCGACCCGCCGTCCGCAGAGCCGTTCGACGACGGCCACGAAGCGGTCCTGCATCGCGATCTGGAAGGCGTTGCGGTTGTCCTGCACCAGCGGTGCGCGCTCGAGCTCGATGAGCGTCTTCTCGACGTCGGTGTAGACGCCCCCGAGCACGCAGGCGAGCAGATCGTCGCCCATCAACCGGCACTGAACCGTCCCGGGTGGGCGGTGGTAGTAGCGCTCGTGCAGCGCGCTCATGGCGTCGCCGACGGCATTGAGCAGCGCGTCCCGTGGGAGCGGGCCGATGGGGGTCGCCATGCGGCGACGTCCTCTCTCGCTCTCCTGGGGATACGGCGGGCGCGGGACGAAGGGCGAAAAGCCGCCGCGCGGACGATCATCCTATCCCTCGCGGAGGCCGCCGCTCTCGCCGCCCCACGCGCGCGAGCGCGCGGCGACCAACTCGAGCCCGAAGCCGCCCGACCCGTCCGGCCGGCGGGGCGAGCGGCGGGCCTCGGTGCCGGTGTCGGTCACTTCCAGGCGCAGCGTCGCCGGCCGCAGGCTCGCGCTCAACCGGATCGTGCCGCCGTCGGCGATCCCCGGCGTGCCGGACGCAGTTGGTCACGAGCTCGCTGGCCAGCAGCCGGGCGTCCTCGATCAGTGAGTCGCCTGCGGCGCGACCCGCCAGCCACGTCGTGATCGCGGCCCGCGCATCGCTGGGCACCGCCGGCGTGGCCGGCGCACCGCCGCATCCGGCGCCGGTCAACGCTCGGCGGACCGCAGGTACGCGTGCGTGTTCGTGAGCTCGAACACCCGCTGGACGGCGGGCGGCCCCGGTATCACCCGGATCGAGGCGCCGTCCCGTCGTGACGCCGCGACGCAGTTGAGGATGCAGCGCAGGCCGGAGGAGTCGATGAACTTCAGCACCGTCAGATCGAGGACCAACGACCGCGCGCCGTCTGCGCGCAGTGCGGCGATCTCGGCCTCGAG
>JAICUS010000646.1 GCA_025935735.1 Solirubrobacteraceae bacterium
ATCGCGCTCGGCATCTTCCTGGTGGCCGAGGGCGTCATCCGCGTCGTCCGCGCCTTCGAGGCGCGCGAGCACCGCGGCTGGTCGATCGCGCTCGGCACGTTCGACGTGCTGATGGGCATCGTCATCCTCGCCTGGCCGGGCATCGGCCTGGTCACCCTGGCGGTGTTCTTCGCGCTGACCATGCTGTTCCGCGGCACGTTCGCCGTAGTGGCGGGATTCCAGCTGCGCAAGCTGCGCCACGTCGACGACACACCGCCGGTCCACACCGCGGCCGTCGCCTAGGTGGAGCTGCGCAGCCTCCCCCGCCGGCCCGTCGTCTGGATCGTCGGCGCCGTCGTCGAGCTGGCGCGCGACTGGATCGCGCGCTTCATCGCCGTGCAGGGGATCGACCGGGCGATGGCCATCGGCGCGCAGGCCTACTCGGCGCTGCTGCCGCTGCTGATCGTCTACGGGTCGGTGCTGCCGCGGGCGGGCAACCGCAGCTTCGCGGACACGGTGATCGACCGCTTCGACCTCACCGGGTCGACGGCCGAGAGCGTCCGCATGGCGTTCGCCCCGGCGGGCGCGGTGGAGTCCAGCGTGACCGTGCTCGGCGTCGTGCTGCTGGTGATCTCCGGGCTGTCGTTCACGCGCGGGATGCAGCGGCTGTACGAGCGCGCCTACGGGCTGCCCACGCTGGGGATGCGCAACTCGTTCCGCGGGCTGGAGTGGCTGGTCGTGGTGGCGCTGGCCGCGACGGTGCGGCCGCCGCTCACGGGGCTGTTCGGCGGCTGGCTGAAGGTGGCCGTGACGCTGGCCATCAGCGTGCTGCTGTGGCTCGTGACGCCATACCTGCTGCTCGGCGGGCGGCTGAACTGGCGGCGGCTGCTGCCGGGCGCGGCGCTCACGGCGGTCGGGATGCTCGGCGTGGGCGTGTGGTCGGTCATCTGGCTGCCGCACACGCTGTCCACGTCGGCCCAGCAGTACGGCGTGATCGGCATCGGCTTCGCGATGCTGACCTACCTGTTCGCCGTCGCCGTGGTGCTCGTCGTGGCCACCACCGGCGGCGCGATGATCGCCGACCGGCTCGCGCGCCGGCGGGGCCACGAGTGAGCTCGGCCACGAACCAGGCGTCCTGCGAGTCGGGGTGAGGGGGCCTCATGCAGCCGGGATGAGGCGGATCACCTGGCTCGGCCACGCCACGGTGCTGCTCGAGGCGGGCGGGGCGCGGCTGCTCACCGACCCGCTGCTGCGCCCGCACGTGGCCCACCTGCGCCGCCACGCGCCCGCGCCGCCGGACCCGCGCCCGCTCGACGGCGTGCTGATCTCCCACGTGCACCGCGACCACCTCGACCGCCCGTCGCTGCGCCGGGTGGCCGGCCCGGACGTGACCGCGGTGGTGCCGGCCGGCGCGGCGCCGCTGCTCGCCGGGCTGGCGTTCGGCGCCGTGCGCGAGGTCCGCGCGGGGGCGAGCGTCTCCGTGGGCGGCGCCGAGGTGCGCGCGGTGCCGGCCTGGCACGACGGCCGCCGGCGCCCGGGCGCGCCGGAGCTCGACACGCTGGGCTACGTGGTCGAGGGGATCTGGTTCGCCGGCGACACGTCCCTCGACGACGGCCTGAGCGCGCTGCGCGGGACGGTCGAGGTCGCGCTCGTGCCGGTCTGGGGCTGGGGGCCCAAGCTCGGGCCCGGGCACCTGGACCCCGGCGACGCCGCCCGCGCGGTGGCGCTGATCGCCCCGCGCGTGGCCATCCCGATCCACTGGGGCACCTACTACCCGCTCGGCCTGCGCCCGCACGGGCAGCTCGACGAGCCGCCGGCGCGGTTCGCCGCTCAGGTGGCGGAGATCGCGCCGGCCACCCGGGTCGAGGCGCTGGCGCCGGGCGGCTCGCTCTCGCTGTAGGCGTCCTGGCCGAGCCGTGCGAGCCGGCCGCGCCCGGCGACCGCGTCGATCGGCGCGCTGCTCGTCGAGTCCGCGCGCCGCCGGCGCGCGCTCATCCCGCACGGATGAGGCGCGACCGCCCGCCCCGCGTCGATGGTGGGCCGGCGCCGCCCCAGCGCGCGCGCCCCGCCGCGCGCGCATGGCGCAGCTGCGCGCGGCGAGCGAGCGCGAGCGGGTCCCGGTCTGAGCCTCAGACGAGGATGACCGGGCGGTGGTAGGCGTTGACGACGTCGCGCGAGACGCTGCCCAGCAGCGCGCTCTTGAGCGCCGAGCGGCCGCGCTGGCCCATGACGATCGCCGGCGCGTCGAGCTCCTCCGCCTTGGCGGCGATGATCTCCGCCACCCGGCGGTCGGCCTCCACCAGCAGCGGGTCGACGTCGAAGCCGGCCTCGCGGGCCGCGGCCACGCCGGCGTCGAGCACCGCGCGCGCGTCGGGCTCGCCGCTGACCGGCGCGTCGATCGTGCCGCCCGTCAGCGCCTGCGCCACGCCGAGCGAGCGCTCGGTCGGCTTGTAGGCGTACATCAGCGTCGACCGCCGCCCCGGGCCGAGGAGCCGTGCCGCGGCGTGGATCGCCTGCCGGGCGGCGTCGGACCCGTCGTAGCAGAGCAGGTAGGGGCCGCCGGGATCGGATGCGCTCATGACGGCATGTTCGCGCAGTGCGTGTGCCGGCGGCTCACCCGTCACGGACGATCAGCGCCAGCCGCCGCTGAGCAGCCGCAGGTCGCGGGCGCGCTGGACGGCCTCGCGCCGGGTCTGCACGTCGAGCTTGCGGTAGATGCTGCGCAGGTGGCTCTTGACCGTGTTGTGGGAGACGAACAGCTCGCCGGCGATCTCGCGCGCCGGCAGCAGCGTCGGCAGGTAGCGCAGCACGGTCAGCTCGCGGTCGCTGAGCGGCTCGAGCACGGGCGCATGGACGCGCGGCATGGTGCCGCCGCCGTCCAGGGCCTGCAGCAGCTCGCCGGCCGCCGCCCGGTGGCGCGTCCCGGCCCGGATGCGGCGGCGCAGCATCGCCACCAGCCGCCGGCCGCCGTCGAGGAACACGGAGCGGTGGCCGGTCTGCTCGGCGAGCTCGAGCGCGGCCTCCAGCGCCTCGTCCGCCGCCGCGGTGCGGTCGAGCGTGTCGAGCGCGAGCGCGGCGAGCACGGCCAGCTCGACGCGCGTGCCGCTGAACGCGGCGGCCCGCTCCCCCGGCGCCACCGCCGCGAGCCGGTCGCGCGCCGCGTGGGCGTCGCCGTCGGCGAGCGCGCGGCGGGCGGCGACGGCGGCGCGGTCGGCCGCGCCCGCGCCGG